>JAUVPA010000129.1 GCA_030598905.1 Acidimicrobiia bacterium | reverse complement strand
GGCGAGCGGCCGATACCAGCGAGTCGGTGTCGCCTGCCGCAACCAACTCGTCGAAGCGGCGGAGGTCGATTGTGGTGTCGCCGGATCGGGCGATAGCGAGATCGTGCCTCGTGGTGTCCAGCCGCGCTGCGTCGCCGAGCCCGGAACGGAGCGCCGACAGCGTTCGGCGCAAGACCGCTCTCGACCGTTCGGCGTCCGCTTCCGGCCAGAGCATCGCGGCCAAAGTCTCGCGCGAAACCGGTCCTGGAGAGCAGGCGAGGTAGGCGAGCACAGCGGTTGCCTTACGTGTGTCCACCCGGAATGGCTCACCATCCACCGTCACCAGTGGTGGTCCGAGAAGGCTGATGTCGAGGCCCATTGGGTGCAGTCTGCCACAGAAACGTTACGGAACCGCAACGGATCGCGATTCGTAACGGGCGTTCCATCCCGCGGATTCCGATTTCGTAACGCATCCGTCACGATGGCCCGCTACGTTCTGGCAGGGATGGCAGTTGCATCGACGACGAGCGGATCACAACGTTGGACCGTGGTGGCGATGGCAGCGGTCACATCCGTTGCCGTCGTAGCTGGTCTCGTCCTCACGTTCCGCAGTGGCTCACTCGAGGCGTGGGGGTTTCCCGGCGCCCCCGCTCTGTGGGCGACGGCATTCCTCACTTTGGGTTTGATGATCGTGCGCGCTCAGCCGCGTAATGGCATCGGATGGCTGTTCCTCGTGGGCGGCATGTTCTCCGGTCTGATGTTTCTCGGAGCCTCGATCATCAGTGCTGCAGACACCGGCGGCAACTCGTCCGAGCCCCTGATGCTGATCGGCGGGTTGATGGCGGTTTCGTTCCCGCTCGCCCTGGGAGCCATGTTCGCCGCGATCATCGTCTTTCCCTCCGGCCGCGTCGAGACCATGTTTGAAAGAGTGGCGTTGATCGTGCTGTCGGTCACCTCGATCGGACTCTGGGCATCCGCCGCCGTTTGGGCAATCAGCGCCCATTTGGGGTCGGGGGGCTTCGACATGGATGTCGACGCCGAAGGAGTTCTTGGCGCCGTCCTCGCTGTCTTCTTCTTCGGATGGCAGTTAGCAACACTTCTGTCGTTCGCCGCGTTCGTTCTTCACTTCCGTCGGTCGGCTGGGGTGCAGCGTCAGCAGTTGAAATGGCTGGCGTATGGCGGCGCGGTGCTAGCCGCGATCGCCTTCGTCTCTCAGGTCGTCTTTGAACTGTTCGCGAGCAAGGAGGTCGCTCAGTACAGCGAAGTGTTGCTGGCCGCCGGCGTGCTCATTGTTCCGGTGTCGATTGGGATCGGGATCTTGCGGTATCGCTGGTTCGACATCGATCGGGTCATCAATCGCACGGTCGTCTACGCCACCGTGGTGGTGTTGTTGATAGCGGTGTATGCGGCCGCGGTCTTCGTGTTGCGTTCTGCCTTGCCGCTCGAGGGGGATCTAGCGGTTGTGGCTTCGACCCTGGCGGTGGTGGCGCTGTTCAACCCGGTCCGGAAGCGGGTTCAGGCTTTCGTCGATCGGCGTTTCTATCGGAGCCGGTACGACGCACGTAGCGTCGTCGAGGGCTTCTCACAGCAACTGCAAGGCGAGTTCGACGTCGATGTCGTCGCAGACGAGTGGTCCGCAGTCGTCGGCCAGGCGCTGCAACCAACGGCCAGCGGTGTCTGGATACGGGGCCGTAACGATGCGGGAACGGCTGTTCGGTAGAAATGGGGCACTGATGGCGATCTTCACACGGTCGATGAAGGAGAATCAGCCGGCGGCGCCCTCAACGGAGGCGTTGGCCGACTCCTCGATCGAGATCCCGGCCGGTGACGCACTCGAGGCGGTATTACTCGATGCCGGTGGACCGGTCGATCTCTCGGAGAACAGGGTCGATTCCCCGGCGGCACGCTCCCTTCGCGAGTCCGGGGTGGAGTTGGTTGTGCCTCTGATCAGCAGGGGCGAACTCATCGGCACTCTCAACCTCGGCCATCGCCGCTCCGATCAGCCGTACTCCACCGACGACCGGCGCCTGTTGACCGACCTGTCCTCGCAAGTAGCGCCCGCCATCCGCGTTGCACAGCTCGTCCATGAACAGCAGGCGGCAGCCTCGGAGCGAGAGAGGATCGAGCAGGAGCTCCAGGTCGCCTCGCTCATCCAGCAGACACTGCTTCCCAAGGAGCTTCCCGACGTGCCGGGTTGGGAGATCGACGCCTTCTACCGTCCGGCGCGTGCCGTCGGCGGTGACTTCTACGACTGCCTGGCTTTGCCCGACGGGCGCCTTGGCCTCGTCATCGGGGACGTCACGGATAAGGGGGTCCCGGCGGCATTGGTGATGGCCACCTGCCGGTCGACACTCCGAGCCGCGGTCGAGCGGTCGGACGATCCTGGTGTGGTCCTCGCCGACGTGAACGAAGTGCTCGTGCCTGAGATACCAGCGCGGATGTTCGTGACATGCCTCTACATGATTCTCGATCCCGACTCGGGCAAGGTCACGTTCGCCAACGCCGGACACAATCTTCCGTATGTACGAACCAGCTCGGGTGTCATCGAGCTTCGGGCAACAGGGATGCCTCTCGGCCTGATGCCGGGATCCGACTACGAAGTTCACACCGCAATGATCGAGCCGGGCGACATCGTCCTGTTGTCGAGCGACGGAATCGTCGAGGCACACAACCCGTCGGGAGAGATGTACGGATTCGCCCGCATGATCGGCCGAATTGGAGCCATCGCTCCGGACGGTGATCTCATCGATGACTTGGTTACCGATCTCGACAGCTACGCAGGCTTCGAGGCCGAGCAGGAGGACGACGTGACGTTGGTGTCGGTACGCCGTCTCTCCTCCGCTCGCGATGCGGCACGTGCCTTCGTCGACGAACCGGAGGTACTCGCTTCGTTCAGTGTCCCCAGTGTTCTCGGCAATGAGCGAGAGGTCATGGATCGCATGACGGCCGGTCTCGGCAAGCTTCTTCCCCAAGAACAACTGCTGCGCCTCCAGACCGCCGTCGTTGAGACGGCTATGAACGCCATCGAGCACGGAAACCGCGGCGATCCCGAGCTCCTCGTCGACGTGGAAGTGAAGCGATATCGGCGCCGTCTCGAGGTAGCCGTCACCGACCACGGTGGCCCGAGAGGTGAGATCGATGCGGAAACGCCCGACATCGAAGCCAAGCTCGCCGGCGATCAGTCGCCGCGGGGCTGGGGTTTGTTCCTCATCGAACAAATGGTCGACGAAATGGAAACGACAGCACACGGGGACGACTTCACGGTCACTCTGACCATGAGACTGAAAGGGGGCGCCTGATGCCCAATCAACCCCTCGGCTACACCATCGAAGAGGGTGATGATTCGATGGTCGTACGGTTGACCGGCGACATCGACGGCTCAGGCGCTGCGGTGTTCAGAGAGATCACCGAGGCGACGCAGGGCCCCGTCATCCTGGACTTCACCGCCGTCGGCTTCATCAACTCCAGCGGCATCGCGCTGATCGTTGGTTTTCTTGCCGCGACGAGGGCGGTGCACCAGCCGGTGTCGGCATGTGGTCTCACCAGCCACTACCGCCACATCTTCGAGATCACTCGGTTGTCCGACTTCATGGACATCTACGACGACGAGACCGCCGCACTTGCGGTCTCCCGATGAAAGGGAACGAGATGCCTGATGTGAATCTGGCGATGCGGGTCCGTGACCTGGGGGATGGGGTCCGGATCATCGATATCGAGGGAGAGATCACGGCCTTCTGTGAAGAGGTGATCGTCGACGCTCACCAGCGGGCCGGGGATGGAGCGCGAGTCGTCGCACTCAACTTCTTGGACCTCGACTACATGAACAGTGGCGGAATCGGCTTGCTGGTCACCACCCTGATCCGCGCCCAGCGCCAGGGCCACCAGCTCGTCGCCTTCGGCCTGAACGACCATTACCGCGAGATTTTCTCGCTGACCCGCCTCGACGAGGCGATCTCAATCTATGCCGACGAGGAAGACTTCCTCGCCAGCCTGTAGGAGGACAACATGACCGATGGCGCACAAAGCCCCGACAATTGGGCTTCAAACAGAGAACACCTCGAGGTCGAGGTACCGGAGGGCGCCGTCGACCCCAAGCTCACCGGGCGACGGCTGAGTGGTGCCTTGCAGGGATTCGGCCAGATGTGGCAGAAGACCTATCAGGTGAGGCTCGACGGAGCCGACGTGACTCCCGAGCACGTCATCGCCGAGTGGAAGGCCAACTACGGAGAGTTCTGGCCGGACAACCAGCACTTCTACGCGCCGATCGCAGGGATCGAGCCGGGCGAGGTGGGAGTCATCAACGCGAGCCAAGGCCCGATCACGCTATCGACGGGTGTGATGGTGCTGTACGCCGACGAGCGGTCGTGGACCTACATGACACCTGAAGGACACGTGTTCGCCGGATGGGTCACGTTCTCGTCTCACGAGGACGCCGATGATGTGGTCGTAGCCCAAGTCCAGCTCCTGATCCGGGCCAGCGATCCCATTTTCGAGATGGGCTTCAAGTTCGGCGCCGGCCGCATCGAAGATCGGATCTGGCAGCACACGCTGCGATCGGTAGCGAGTCACTTCGACGTCGACGCCGAGCCCACCACCGAGATCGTGTGTGTCGATAAGAAGAGGCAGTGGAAGAACTTCGGCAACGTCAAGCTGAATCTGGCCTTCCGCTCCATGGGCCGATCCTTGATCTCACCGTTTCGGGGCCGGTGACGCGCTTCCGAAACAGTGAGACCAGCAGTCGGCTATCGGCTGTGAGCTCTCGGCCAGATCCTGGTGTCTGCCGTCGGCCATCAGTTATCGGCCAGCGTCCGTCTGAGCGCGTAGAGCTGCTTGCGAAGCGAAGCGATGAGGCTGGTCATGCGTCGACCGCTCTCGTCGTCGAGGTAGTTCAGATTGCGCGAAAGCTCGAAGAGGCAATCGACCTCGCTCAGTGAACCTGAGGCGATCGAAACGAATCGAGCGAACTCGCGGTCTGACTGCCGCCCAGCTCCCTCGGCGATATTTGCCGCGACGGATACGGCAGCGCGTCGCAATTGCTGTGTCAGGCTGAAGCGCTCGTGAGCTGGGAAACCGCTCGTAGCTGCATAGACATCGTTCGTGAGGCACATCGCCGCGCGCCAGACGCGCAGTTGTCGGAAGTCTCTCACCATGGATAGTTATCAGTTCGGTAGTTCGAGTGCCAGATGCCCGATACCTGAAGCCCGATGGCCGATGCCTGATACCCGATAGCCGATGCCCGATAGCCGACGGCCGACACCGGACCAGTTTGGCTTGCGCCAAACTGGTCCTCATGAAGATCCT
>JAUVPA010000029.1 GCA_030598905.1 Acidimicrobiia bacterium | reverse complement strand
GCTGCGCCGTGCCATGGACTACGTGGCGGCACGTGGAGGTGTGATTCTCCAGCACGCCGTCGACGAGGGCCTGGCGAAGGGCGGGTACATGCACGAAGGCAGGGTGTCGTCGCTCCTCGGCATGTATGCCGTTCCTTCCGCTGCCGAGGACGTGATCGTGGCTCGAGACCTGGAGCTGGTTGGCCTCACCGGAGCCCGCTATCACGTACAGCACGTCTCGACCGCCGGCGTCGTCGAGATGATCGGCCTGGCGAAGGAACGCGGCCTGCCCGTCACGGCCGAGGTCACGCCCCACCATCTGATGTTCGACCACGACTCGGTGGCCGGAGCCAATCCTGCCTTCAAGATGATGCCGCCGCTGAGGTCGGAGGACGATCGGGCGGCCCTCGTCGAGGGGCTGCGTAGCGGTGTCATCGATGCCGTAGCGACGGACCATGCCCCTCATGCCGCCCATGAGAAGGACGTCCCCTTCGAGCACGCACCCAACGGTGTCATCGGGCTCGAATGGGCAGGAGCCGTGGCCAACACTGTTGCCAACCTGAGCATCGAGGACTTCTTCGACCGCATGTCGATCCGGCCGGCGCAGATCGCGCAGATTCACGACCACGGGCAGCCGTTGGCGCAAGGTCGGCCGGCGAACATCGTCGCGTTCGATCCAGGCGCGGCGTGGAAGCCGGATGGGGCGGTGTCGCGTTCGTCGAATTCGCCCTACATCGGGCGGGACCTGCGCGGGAGGCCACGACTCACGATGCTCCGCGGAATGATCACCTCTCGAGAGGGATCTCCGCTCGCCGAGGTGCTGTGAACTCGGGACTGCTTGTCACGGCTGACGGAGCCGTGTTCCGAGGATCCTCGGTTGCTGCCGACGGTTTGGCGACGGGCGAGCTCGTCTTCAACACGGCCATGGCTGGGTACCAGGAGATCGTCACCGACCCTTCGTACACGGGCCAGGTCGTTGCATTGACGGCGCCCCATATCGGCAACTACGGCACCAACCACGCCGACGAGCAGTCCGCGGGACCGCGTATCAGTGGTTTGGTTACGCGAGCCATGTCGCCTATGGCTTCCAGCTGGAGATCCGAAGGGGATTTCGCCGGCTACCTGAAAGAGCACGGCGTCGTTGTCCTGTCCGACGTGGACACTCGCCGGCTTACTCGCCACGTCCGCAGCCGCGGGGCCATGCCGGTCGCGATTGGATCTGAAATCGATGAAGCCGAACTGCTCGACATGGCCGCGACGGCACCCTCGATGGCAGGGCAGAACCTCGTCGACGGCATCACAACCAGGGTTCCCTACGTGGTCTCACCGACCGTCCCCGCCGTGGGACGAATCGTGGCCTACGACTTCGGGATCAAGAAGGACATCGTTACATCCATCGTCCGGCGCGGCTGGGAAGTTTCTGTTGTGCCGGCGTCGACGTCGGCCGAGGAGGCCTTGGGGATGGACCCCCACGGTGTGGTTCTGTCGAACGGTCCGGGGGATCCAGAGCCGTTGACTCACGTCGTGGCCACGGTCACTCAGCTCCTTGGGAAACTGCCGGTGTTCGGTATCTGCCTTGGCCATCAGATCCTGGGACTGGCACTGGGAGCGAAGACGTTCAAGCTGCCCTTCGGCCACCACGGAGGTAATCACCCCGTTCGCCAGATGAGTGACGGAGCGGTGCTCATCACATCGCAGAATCATGGTTTTGCGGTCGATCTCGGAGGGCTTGGTGGGGGCGACACCGAGGGCTCGGCGATCGGCGACTTCGGTCGGATCGAGCCCACACACGTCAACCTGAACGACGGCACACTCGAGGGATTCGCCTGCCGCGACTTGGCAGCCCGCGGTATCCAGTTCCATCCCGAAGCGGCTCCCGGCCCCGACGATGCACAAACGCTGTTTGACGATTTCGTCGAAGAGATCGGCGTCACGGCCGAGGTTGGCGGCTGACATGCCGAGACGAAACGACATCTCCACCATCCTCATCATCGGATCCGGCCCGATCGTGATCGGGCAGGCGTGCGAGTTCGACTACTCCGGTAGCCAGGCCGTGCGTGTCCTGCGGTCGGACGGTTATCGGGTCGTGCTCGTCAACTCGAACCCGGCCACGATCATGACGGATCCGGACCTTGCCGACGCCACCTACATCGAGCCGATCACACCGCAAGTGGTCGAAGCCATCATCCGCAAGGAACGACCCGACGCCCTGCTTCCCACCCTCGGTGGACAAACGGCTTTGAATGTGACCATCGCTCTCGCCGCAGCCGGCATCCTCGAGGCGCACGGGGTGGAGCTGATCGGAGCGGGCCTCGATGCCATCGAAGCGGCCGAGGACCGAGGCCGCTTCAAGGCCGTCATGGAAGAAGCGGGAATCGAGACCGCTCGATCCACATATGTACACAACCTCGAGGACGGGCGGAGAGCAGCTCACGATCTCGGGTACCCGGTCATCGTACGACCGTCATACATCCTCGGGGGAGGTGGAACCGGTATCGCTCACGACGGCGCCGAACTGGAATCCATCGTCACCGCCGGTCTCGACGCGTCACCCGTGGCCGAGGTGCTGATAGAAGAATCATTGGTGGGCTGGAAGGAGTTCGAGCTCGAGGTGATGCGCGACGGCGCGGACAACGCGGTCATCGTGTGTTCCATCGAGAACCTGGATGCAATGGGTGTCCACACGGGAGACTCGATCACTGTGGCCCCCGCCATGACGCTCAGCGATCGTGAGTATCAAGCGATGCGCCGCGACGCCATCACATGCCTCCGCGCCATTGGAGTTGACACGGGAGGATCGAATGTGCAGTTCGCAGTCGATCCCGAGACGGGTCGTCGCATCATCATCGAGATGAACCCGAGGGTGTCGAGGTCGTCGGCGTTGGCATCCAAGGCGACAGGATTCCCCATCGCCAAGATCGCGGCCAAGCTTGCGGTCGGATACACACTCGACGAAATCGCCAACGACATCACAGGGGCCACACCGGCGTCCTTCGAGCCGGCGCTCGACTATGTCGTGGTGAAGGTGCCTCGATTTGACTTTGACAAGTTTCCCGCCATGGACGCCGTGCTGGGCACGTCGATGCAGTCGGTAGGAGAGGCCATGGCGATCGGCAGGACGTTCCCCGAAGCTCTTCAGAAGGCCCTGCGCAGCCTCGAGACCGGGCGTCACGGCCTCAATGCCGACCCCGCCGAGAGCGTCAACCGAGAGATTGACGACGAGTCCCTGCTGGCCGCTCTGGCGGTTCCCACACCGTGGCGGGTGTTCCAGGTGGCCGAGGCACTGAGGCGTGGCACCGCCATCGACACGATCGCAGCTGTAACGGGCTACGACCCGTGGTTCATCAGCGAATTGGACGAGATCGTTTCCATCCGTGACGAGTTGGAAGCGGACGGACCATCAGCCGATGCGGTGCGGCGAGCAAAACGGCTCGGCTTTTCCGATGCCCAGCTGGGCTACCTGTGGAACGCGACGCTCGATGAGGTCCGCGCCCTGCGCCTCACCAGCGGAGTCACAACAACGTTCAAGACCGTCGACACGTGCGCGGCAGAGTTCGAAGCCGAAACTCCCTACTTCTACTCGACGTTCGAGGATGAGGACGAGGCCAAACAAGGCGACGGGCGCAGTGTCATTGTCCTCGGCTCTGGCCCCAACCGCATCGGTCAGGGCATCGAGTTCGACTATTGCTGTGTTCACGCCGCCTTTGCCCTCTCCGAAGCCGGCTACGAACCGGTGATGATCAACTGCAACCCGGAGACCGTCTCCACCGATTACGACACCTCGAGCCGTCTCTACTTCGAGCCTCTGACCGTGGAGGATGTCCTGTCCGTCGTCGACGTCGAGAATCCAGAGGCTGTGATCGTGCAGCTCGGTGGCCAGACGCCCCTCGGCCTCGCTGCGGCACTCCATACCCGCGGCGTGCCGATCGCTGGAACGCAGCCGGCGGCGATCGACCGAGCCGAGGACCGCAAGCAGTTCTCCGAGTTGTGCGCTCGTCTCGGGATTCCCCAGCCGGCGCACGGAACGGCCTCATCGCTGTCCGAAGCGCTCGAGATCGCCGATCGGATCGGATTCCCAGCCCTGATTCGGCCTTCCTACGTTCTCGGAGGTCGGGCGATGCGAATCGTCTACAGCACCGAGGAACTTTCCTCGTACCTCGAAAATCTGGAGGTTCCCACTCCAGGTGGAGCTGTGGACCTGTCCGAAGCGCCGCTCCTCATCGATCGGTTTCTCGAATCGGCAACCGAAGTTGATGTCGACGGCGTCTTCGACGGCGACGATCTGTACGTCGCCGGCATCATGGAGCACGTCGAGGAAGCCGGGGTGCACTCGGGAGACTCGGCGTGCATCGTGCCCCCGCCCAACCTCAGCGAGGATGTCCAAGACAGGATCATCAAATTCACGGAACGGATCGCACGGGGCCTCGGCGTCGTTGGTCTGATCAACATCCAATTCGCCGTCCGCGACGAGGAGGTCTTCGTTCTCGAGGCCAATCCACGCGCATCGCGAACCGTGCCATTCATCTCGAAGGCAACCGGCGTCCCCATCGCCAAGGTGGCGACGAAGGTGATGATGGGCGAGCGATTGAGGGACCTGAAGGACGCGGGTGTCCTCGAGGCGTCTGCCGGTAGTGGCCACGTGTCCGTGAAGGAGGCCGTGCTTCCCTGGAAGCGCTTCCCGGGCCAAGACCGTGTCCTTGGGCCCGAGATGCGTGCAACGGGGGAGGTAATGGGCATCGGGAGTACTGCCGGCGCGGCCTACGCCAGGGCCATGCTCGCTGCCGGACACGAAGTCCCAGAGGGTGGAGCGCTCTTCTTGTCTCTCGCCGATCGTGAGAAGCCGCGCGGCGTCGAACTGGCGAGGATGTTCGCGAAGCTCGGATTCAAGATCTTCGCCACCCACGGCACTGCCGGGCACCTCGTGCGACAAGGAATACGAGCCATACATGTCGACAAGGTGGGCGACGGGGTGTACGACCCAGTCCGCCTGATCGAAGATGGTGACATCGACCTCATCATCAACACACCACGGGGTGGAAGAGCCCGAGGTGATGGACGGTTGATAAGGGCGGCGGCGACTCGCCACGATGTGCCGTGCATCACCACGGTCGAAGGTGGCACCGCCCTCGCCCGAAGCATGATCGATGGATCACACCGCATCGCCGACGTCACATCTCTTCAGTCCCACCTCGGCCTCGCGCCGGTCGCCGTCACGACACTCAGTTCCTCGCCATGAGCGATACGTCGACGGTCGTCGGCCCCGTTGTTTTGCGAAGTCCCTTGATCGCTGCGGCGGGGACGGTGGGTTCGGTCGTCGACTTCTCTGCCACAGTCGATTTCTCCACATACGGCGCTGCCGTTGCCAAGTCCGTCGCTCCTGATCCGTGGCCCGGTCGCACACCGCCGCGTGTGTCGCATGCCGGCGGGGGAATGCTCAACGGGATCGGCATCCAGAATCCCGGAATCGACCGCTGGATCGAAGACGTTGGACCGCAGCTTTCCGCGATGGCAGTACCGATCTGGGGATCGGCAGTCGCCCTCAGCGCAGAGGGCTTCGCGACCGTCTCGGATGGGCTGGAGCGCGCCGGTGTCGCGGCCGTCGAAGTGAACCTCTCGTGCCCGAACATCGAGAATGGCAAGCTCTTTGCATTGGACCCCGGCTCGGCAGCGTCTGTTGTGTCGGCGGTTCGGAATGCGACCAAACTCCCTCTTGGAGCGAAGCTCTCACCCAACGCGGCACAGATCAGTGAAATCGTGGCCGCCGTGATGGGCGCGGGCGCCGACTGGGTGGTCCTCACGAACACCGCATGGGGGGCGGGGTTCGACGTGGAGACTCGACGACCGAAGTTGTCCGGCGTCGTCGGGGGCTACTCTGGGCCACCCCTCAAACCGCTCGCACTGCGGTGTGTCTGGGAGACTCACCGCGATCTCCCGGATGTTCCCATCGTCGGGTGTGGCGGTGTGACGACAGGCGCCGACGTGGTCGAGTATCTCCTCGCTGGGGCGTCGGCGGTCGCCATCGGAACGGCGCACTTCAGTGAACCGAGGGCGGGCCGCCGGATCCACCGCGAGCTCCTCCGCTTTCTGAAGAAGCACGGTGTCGAATCGATCCATGAGCTGATCGGAGGTGCCAAGCCATGGTGACCGAAGCGAATGTGAGCTCGAGAGCACAGCCGATGGTGATTGCAGCGTTGGACGTCGACACCGCGGAAACCGCTGTCGCGCTGGCCGAGGTGCTGATCGATGACGTTGACGGATTCAAGATCGGTCTCCGACTCCTCCACGGCCCAGGACCCGTCACCGTTGCCGCACTGGCCGCGCTCGGCAAACCCGTCTTCGCAGATGCCAAGTTGCATGACATCCCTAGTCAGTGCCAAGCGGCGGCCCGAAGGCTCGGCGCTCATGGCGCTCGTTGGGTGACGGCGCACGTTTCAGGTGGGGCCGCCATGCTCGAGGCCGCCGTTGCAGGGCTGGCAGAAGGCTCCGGGGGAGCGCCCGCTGGGATCCTGGGCGTAACCGTCTTGACGTCCCTCGAGGCACCGGATCTTCAGAAGCTCGGTATCCAGAAGACACCTGGAGAGCTCGTTGCGAGGATGGCAAAGGTCGCTCAAGACACCGGCTGTGAAGGTGTCGTCTGCTCTCCGAAGGAGCTCGTCGTCGTCGGCGACGTCGCACCGACACTCATACGGTGCACTCCCGGCATCCGCATGAAACCAACTCAGGACGATCAGGTGCGTACGGCCACCCCGGAAGAAGCAGTCGCAAGAGGAGCCGACCTTCTCGTCATCGGCCGCCCGATAACCGAGGCCGCTGAGCCGGCCAAAGCCGCAAGGGACGTGCAGGATCGGATCTTGGCGGCGACCGGCTCGGGGTAGCATCGCAGCCGAATAGGTGCCGCCGACACGCGGCCCGAAACCGAGGAGGACAATCTGATGGCGTTGCCCGAGCTCACCGACGAGCAACGTCGCGAGGCGTTGGCCAAGGCCGCTGAGGCTCGGAGAACCCGGGCCGAGATCAAGGAGCTGTTGCGAACAGGCAGCCTGACTCTCGGCGAGGTGTTGGAGCGGGCTGACACCGACGACATCGTGGCGGGGACAAAGGTGCTCCCACTCCTCGAGGCCCTTCCCGGCCTGGGCAAGGTCAAGGCGAGAAGGGCGATGGAGGAGCTGGCTATTGCCGAGAACCGCAAGATCAGAGGGCTCGGAGCCAAGCAGCGTGAACGACTCCTTGAACGGTTCGCCTGATATCGGCCGGCTTTATGTGATCTCAGGACCCTCCGGCGTCGGCAAGTCGAGCATCGTCGACGCCGTGCTCGAAGCCCGCGGTGCAGCATTCTCAGTGTCCGCAACGACGCGGGACTCGCGGCCCGGAGAGGATGATGGTGTCGACTACCACTTCGTCACGCAAGAGGAATTCGAAGTCATGGTCCAGCACAACGAGCTTCTCGAGTGGGCCAGATACGGAGGTCACCTCTACGGAACGCCCCGGCGACCGATTGAGGATCACCTCGGCCAGGGTCGCGACGTGATCCTCGACATCGAGAACGAAGGGGCACGGCAAGTGAAGGACGCCATGCCTGAGGCCGTTGCCGTCTTTGTACTCCCGCCGTCGCTGGAGGAACTCGAGCGACGCCTCCGGTCTCGTGGAGACACTTCCGATGCAGACATCGAACGCCGCCTCGCCGTCGCAGAACGCCAGATCGACGAAGCGCCATCCGTGTACGACTGGCTGGTCGTCAATGACGACCTCGACACCGCCATCGAACACATGCTCGACTTGATCCCATGACGGGCATGCCGTACGTCTCCGATGAGGACGTCCGCTCGCATCTCGATCCACTCGAGCTCATCGAGGAGATGGAACAAGCTCTGGTTGCCTTCTCCGCTCGAAGAGTGCAACAGCCACCTCGACAACTCATCGACATCGACGCCCACCGAGGGTTCTTCCTCTCCATGGCCGCTGCGATGCCCGAAGCACTCGGAGTCAAGGTTGTCTCGTTCTATCCGCAGAACACAGCTTCCGGGACCGCCACACACCATGCGCTGATCCTTCTGTTCAGAGTCGAGACCGGTGAGCCTCTTGCGATCGTCGATGGGACAGTTATCACCGAGTTGAGAACAGCCGCTGTTTCCGCAGTGGCCACCCGTCTGCTGGCGCCACCCGATGCCTCGGTACTCGGCGTGGTGGGAAGCGGCGTTCAGGCTCGGGCCCATGTGGAGATGATTCGCATGGTGCGTCCCATCTCCGAAGTGAGGATCTGGAGCCCGACGTCTCCCAACGCCGAGCTTCTGGCCCGTGAGGTCGGGGGAACGGCCGTCGCGGATGCAGAGACCGCGGTTCGGGGAGCCCATGTGGTCGCTACATGCACACCCGCAATGGAGCCGGTGGTTGCCGGAGAGTGGCTGGACTCCGGCACTCATGTCAATGCTGTGGGGTGGAACGGTCCGGACAGTCGTGAGCTCGATGATGCCGCGATGGCATCCGTCGTTGTGGTTGACTCTCGGGCAGCCGCGGCCGCCGAATGCGGCGACGTTCGCGGCTCCGGTGCCGTGATAGCCGCCGAGCTCGGAGAAGCCCTGGAGGGCGGTGACGTCGACACGCTGAGGGCGAAAACGACGGTATTCGAAAGCGTCGGCTTGGCGGTCGAGGACGTTGCCGCCGCTCAGCTGGTGTGGAAGACCCGCGATGGGACGTGACGCTGTGAAGCCGGTTTCCGCCCTATACTTCAGACATCCGGCCCCGTTTACGTGTTCAGGCGCGTCCATGAGGAGCACATCACCACCATGATCGAACCCGCCATCGGATCTATTGTCGCCAAGACCGACAACTCTCGATTCGGCCTGGTTGTTCTCGCCGCCCGAAGGGCGCGCCAGATCAACGCCTATTTCAACCAGCTCGGCGAAGGGCTCGGTGGGTACGTCCCACCGCAGGTCCACAGCTTGTCACGCAAGCCGCTCTCCATCGCCCTCGAAGAGATCGCTGAGGACAAGGTCGTGATCGCTCCGAACGAAGACGAGTAGCGCCGTGCTCGCCGGGCGACGCATCGTCCTCGGCATTTCCGGCGGCGTCGCCGCTTACAAAGCTGCTTATCTCGCGAGACTTCTCGTCGAGCGAGGCGCCCGCGTGAAGCCAGTCATGACTCAATCTGCGGTTGAGTTCCTCGGACCTCAAACACTGGCCGCCATCACCGGCGAGCAACCGGTCGTCGGCCTCTTCGGACTCGACGACGTCAGCCCGCACACGCACCTCGCCCAATGGGCGGATGCCATTGTGATCGTGCCGGCGACTGCAGCCACGTTGTCGCGGCTCGCCAACGGCCTCACGGAAGACGCCCTCTCGGCGACGGTCCTGGCAGCACAATGCCCCGTCGTCGCCGCCCCGGCGATGCACACGGAGATGTGGGAGCACCCGGCAACGACGGCCAACGTGAAGCGGCTCGAGGAATTCGGCTACGTACTCGTCTCTCCCGAGTACGGAGCCCTCGCCGGCGGTGACGAGGGCGTCGGGCGAATGGCAGAGCCGGACACGATCGTCGATCTGGTCGACGAGATACTCGGTGGATCCGGCGCCATGGAGGGTGTTCGGGTTCTCGTCAATGCCGGGGGAACCCGAGAGGCCATCGATCCCGTGCGTTATATCGGCAACCGTTCGTCGGGCAAGATGGGAAACGCCATCGCCGTGAGCGCGGCGAACAGCGGAGCCTCCGTCGTTCTCGTCACGGCTGCGAAGCCACCCGACCATCCGACGATCGAAGTCGTGGCGGTCGAGAGCGCTCAGGAGATGGCCGATGCCGTCTGGGTACGAGCGGGCAATGTGGACGTCGCCGTGCTCGCTGCCGCCGTTGCCGACTTTCGGCCGGTGTCGTCCGGCGACGCCAAACTACGGCGGGCCGCCGGGCCGCCCGAGATCGAGCTCGAACCCACGCCCGACGTGCTCGCCGGCGTCGCCAACCTCGTCGACCGCCCCTTCCTCGTCGGATTTGCGGCTGAGACGGGTTCTCTCGATGAGGCCGTGGCGAAGGGACAGCGCAAAGGTGTCGACCTCCTGGTCGCCAACGACGTAGCGAGAGTTGGGTCGGGTTTCGGGTCCCAGACCAACGAGGTCACGATCGTCTTCCCCGACGGTCACACGACACCGTGGGAACTCGCAGACAAGACTGACATCGCCGACCGACTGTGGAGTCTCATTGGCGAACTCATGAGAGACGGAGACGCTCGCTGACCGTCATCGCGCGTGTCGTCCCAGACCTCGCCACGTTCGCCGTCGACGATGGCTTCGCCTACACCGTGCCTGAGAACGTCACAGGCGTCGAGGTCGGATCGATCGTCCGCGCACCACTCGCCGGCCGGACGGTGCGTGGTTATGTCACGTCGGTTCGACAGGGGAAACCTCAGCGCGCCCTGCGACCCATCAAGGCCAGGAGTGGTGCCGCCACGGTGTTCGACGAACCTCTATTGCGGACTGCTCAGTGGGCGGCGACACATTACGTGGCACCGCTCGCGGTGTTCCTGAGAGCAGCCTCACCCCCGAATCTGCCGAAGCGGGTGACGCACCCGTTAGACGGTTCGCACGCCTCTGGGTCGGTCCCGCGTCCTCGCTACTCGCGTCCCCGCTACGTGGTGACGGGTCGCGATTACGACAAGGAGATCGAACAGATCGCGGCGCCCGTTCTCGACAGGGGAGGGAACGTCATC
>JAUVPA010000187.1 GCA_030598905.1 Acidimicrobiia bacterium | reverse complement strand
CTGTACATGTACAGCAAGGGCGCGGGCAGCTTCTCGTGGGGAGCCTTCCGCGCCCTCGAGCTGAGTGGCACCGAGCAGGCCTGGCTCTTCGGAGCCTTCACTCTCGCGTTCGCGATCAAGGTGCCGATCTTTCCCTTGCACACCTGGCTGCCCGACGCTCACACGGAGGCCCCCACCGCAGGCTCGGTCATCCTTGCTGCCGTGCTGTTGAAGATGGGCACGTACGGGTTCCTCCGCTTCAACCTCACCCTGTTCCCACAGGCAAGCGTGTACCTCTCCGAGCTGATGGGGATCCTCGCCGTCATCGGCATCATCTACGGAGCCGCCGTCGCGATCATGCAACCGGATGTGAAAAGGCTTGTCGCCTACTCGTCCGTCAGTCACCTCGGCTTCATCATCCTCGGAATCTTCGCCCTGACGAGTCAGGGACTCCAGGGCAGTGTGATCCAGATGGTCAGCCACGGCATCACGACCGGCGCCCTGTTCCTGCTCATCGGCATGGTCTACGAGCGAAGAAACACGAGGAAAATCGCCGACTACGGCGGGCTTGCGAAGGTCATGCCGATCTTTGCCGGGTTCTTCCTCTTCATGGCCTTTGCCTCCATTGGGCTGCCCGGTCTCAGCGGCTTCGTCGGTGAGTTCACCATCCTCATGGGTTCCTTCCTCACTCTGCCCGTACTGGCCGTGGCGGCCGCGTTCGGTGTGGTGCTGGCGGCCATCTATCTGCTGTGGGCATACGAGCGTATGTTCACCGGCGCCGTGGACAAACCGGAGAACGAGAATCTAAAGGACCTCCGACTGCGCGAGATAGCCATCCTCGTGCCGCTCGTGATCCTCGTGATAGGAATCGGTGTCTATCCGAAGCCGGCTCTCGACAGGATCGGGCCATCCGTTGAGAGAATTCTGGATCGTATCGAGGAGACCACCGACTATTCGGCGCCCGAATATGGCCGCGCCGAAGACGTGGCCGATGTCGCCCGCACCGAGGACGAGCAATGAACAACGCGGCCTTCCTTCCCGTGGCGCCCGAGGTCATCGCTCTTGTGGGGGCACTCGTCGTGATCCTCCTCGCCGTTGTATTCGAGCGGCCCCGCATCGAGTGGGGTATCACTGCGGGGATCACCCTGGGTGCCGCCGTTGCCTTTTCGGTACTCCAGTGGCGTGAACTGGACTTGCTGAACAGCGCCGGGGAGCTGTACTTCTCGGCCAAAGACCTTCCGATACTGCGGTCGCCCATTGTGGTCATGGATCCCTACTCGGCGTTCGCGGGGGTGGTGGTCTACACCGTTGCCTTAGTGGGCCTGCTCGCCGCGTGGAACTTGATCACACGACTCGGCACGCGAGGCGCCGAGTTCGTCACGCTGCTGTTGCTCTCGGCTGCCGGACTCCACATCATGGGCATGTCATCAAATCTCGTTCTGTTGTTCCTCGGTCTCGAGATCGCGTCGATCTCCTTCTATGTGATGGCTGGTTTCACGAGGGAAAGGGCCAACTCCGACGAGGCGGCGATCAAGTACTTCCTTCTCGGCTCGCTTGCATCCGCGATCTTCATCTACGGAGTTGCTCTGAGCTTTGCCTCGACGGGATCGATTTCCATCTACGGAGCGGGTGGTATCCGCGAGTTCTTTGCGACGAACATCGTCGCCGAGCCGGGCGTGTTGCTCATTGCCATCTCGCTGCTGATCGTCGGACTTGCGTTCAAGGTGTCGGCAGCTCCCTTCCATCAATGGGCTCCGGACGTCTACCAGGGAGCCCCCGGCGGCGCGGTTGGCCTGATGGCTGCGGGTGTCAAGGTGGCCGGGTTCGTTGCGTTCGGCCGGGTGCTGATCGGCGGTTTCTCCTCCCAGATCTCGACCTGGGAGTCGGCCATTGCTGTGATAGCCGGGATTTCGATGATTGTCGGCGTGCTCCTTGCTGCGGTCCAAACCGACGTCAAACGTCTGCTTGCCTATTCGGGTGTCGCCCACGCCGGGTACCTGCTGATGGCTCTCCTCGCCGGAGCGGCAGGCATCCCCGCGATGTGGTTCTACGTGTCGACGTACGCGTTCATGCTTCTGGGCGCGTTCGCAGTCGCTGCCGCCGTCTCCGGTGCTCGTCGTGGCGCGTCCTCCTTCGACGCTTTCGCCGGGTTGTCTTCGAGGTCGCCTGAGCTGGCGTGGACGATGCTGGTTCTCTTGCTCGGCCTCGCCGGGATCCCATTCACGGCAGGGTTCATCGGCAAGGTCTCCGTCTTCACCGCCGCCGCCGAGGCGGGCTACCTCTGGCTGGTGATTCTCGCCCTGTTGACGACCGTGGTCGGTTTGTACTTCTATCTGCGAGTTGTGGCCACGATGTTCGCCCGAGAACCTGTTCCGGCTGAGGCTCCGGGAACTGCAATGGCGCCCCCGCAGCTGTCGACCACTGGTCGTATCACCGTCGCAATCGCCGTGGTCGTCACCGTGCTCTTCGGCCTCATCCCATGGCCGTTGCTCGAGATTGCCCGGGACGCTCTGCCGTTGATGCCGTGAGGGTACTGGAGCGACCTACGCGCATGGCGGGTGTCGCAGTCTTCGCATTTCTCCCCCTCCTTCCGGTGTTCGCGTCAGTCGTGACGACCGACTTCTTCATCGTGAGCGAGGAGGACGATCCGCTCGTCGAGGACGTGTATGTGGCATCGACGTCGGGGTTCGTCGAAGGTTTCATCGACGGCGACCTCTTCATATTCACCGGTGACCTCACGATCGCCGGAACCGTCACGGGAACCGTCACCGCGATGTCATCGGGAACTGTTCGCGTCACTCCGACCGGTGTTGTCGAAGGCTCCTTGCGCGGGACGGCGCGCCAGGTTGCGGTTGACGGGACGATCGGTGACGACATGGCCGTGGCAGCGCTCACGACGACGATCGGGAGCAGTGCGACGATCGGCCGGGATGTCATCGGCTTTGGAGTCGACCTCGATGTCGCCGGTTCGGTCGGGCGCGACGTGCGTGGGAGAGTGGTCAACGTCATCGTCAGCGGGTCGGTCGGCAACGACCTCGACATGACCATGTCGCGCCTCGTGATCACCGAAACCGCAACGATCGGTGGTGACGTGCTCTATCGGTCTGCGGGTGACGCGTCGATTTCACCCGATGCCGAGATCAGCGGCCAAATCGTCGCCCTGCCCGTCCAAGCCAGCTTCATCTACGGCATCATCTTGCTGCTCGCCAACATCGTGTCGCTTCTGGCGTTCCTCGTGATCGGCTTCGTGACATTGTGGCTGTTCCGTAACACGTCGGCAGCAGCTGTCGGCGCTGCCGCCCGTAAGCCTTTGAGATCCATTGTTGTTGGCCTCATCGCCATTGTGGTGGCGCCGGTGCTCGTCGTGCTCTTCGCGGTCACACTCGTCGGACTTCCACTCGCGGGAGCCCTGCTCGTCGCCATCTTGTTGGGGCTGGTCGTCGGACCGG
>JAUVPA010000152.1 GCA_030598905.1 Acidimicrobiia bacterium | reverse complement strand
TAGCAGTCGCAGTCCCAGATCCCCATGCCGGTGGGAAGCGGCGAGTAGGTCCAGTTGCGGGGGACCGAGAACATCGCAGCATCGCCGGTCTCGGGGTCGATGGACACGGTGATCATCGTGTCGGTTCGTATCCCCGTTCTCCCCACACCGAAGTCCCCACCGACGAGAAGGATGTTCAGACGTTCGAAGCCGTCCCAGATTGCCGGGCCTGCCACGAGGCTGGTGAGCGGCGTTGAGTCATCGACCGAGCCGGACGTCACGGCTCCATCGATGCTGGTCGCTGGGCTCGGGCCCCCAGTCGTCGCGGCGGTGGTCGCGACGGTGGTCTCAGTTGCGGCGACGTTGTCTCCGAAGACCGACGTCAGGGCCCCGTACCATTTGAGGTCGTAGAAGCTGAAGATGGCGTGCGGAGCAAGGAGGATTCCGATCAGAACGATGCTCGATACGATGACCGCCGTCGACCTACCGCCATCGACGGTGCTGCCCATCTGCACTTTGGCTGTTCGATAGGCATCGTCGGCGGCCCACACGCGGTACGCCAGGACGATGATGTTGCCGATCATCAACATTGCCAGCGACGAAGGTCTGACGGCGGCATCGAGCACGTCCCCTGTGTCGTTGAAGAAGAAGAGGAAGGTGGAAAGGATCAGGAAATCGACGGCGATGAGCACCCAGCCGCGACGGATATGCCCGGCGATGAACTGACCCGTTCCGGGCACGATCGCGGAGGCGAATGCTGCAAGGAAGGGGCGCGCGGAACTGCCGGAAGAGGTGGTCGAGGGCTGTTGCGACATCGCGTTGGCATGGTAGGTGGGGGACCCTTGTACTCCCGGTACACAGGTAGCGGCGCCGTAACCGAGGCGTCGCCGATCTCACCGGTAACCTGAACGCGGCTGGAGTTCCCCTTTCCCTTGCTTATGGACGCCGCGCAGCACGAACAAGACCAAGAGCAACAATCGCAGAGTCGCGGCCCTCGGTATGCGTACCTGCGCCGCGACGGGACCCTCGACATCGTCCTCGGCAGCCTGGTTGCCGGGATCGGGGCCTATGCCTATCAGTTCCTCGGTGGCCACTACCTGGGAGCCGAAGCGTTCGCGCCGATCGCCGCACTGTTGACGGCTCATTTCTTGGTGTTCGTGATCATCCTGCTTCCGATCGAGCAGTTCGTCATCCGGAGAATCACGCTGGGCGGCACCGGATGGGTGGTTCCGGTCCGCGCCATCATTCTCGTCGTCGTGACGGCGCTTGCGGCCGGTGTCGTCGTGTGGCTCGTTGCGGACGACTACTTCGACGGTGATTCTTCGTTTGTCTTCTTCGTCTTTGCGACCGTGGCGTCCCACTTCGCCTTTGCCACGGGACGCGGCTATCTGGCCGGCCACCGCCGATTCCGCAGCTACGGCCTGGCCAGCGGGGCGGCATCCCTCCTGCGCCTGGCAATCGCGATTGCGGTTGTGATCATTGCGCCCTCCGTGACAGGTTTCGCCTGGGCGCAGGTGCTCGGACCTCTTGTCATCTTCTTGTGGAGGCCGTTCCGAGCCCCCAAGGAGCGTCCAGTGGGAAGCCGCGGTGAGTTGACCGATGCCAATGTCGAGAACCTCGACGACCGAGGTCTCCTCTCCGGCCTCGTGTTGTCCTCAGCGGCGTCCCAGGCGCTGCTCCTTGCCGGCCCCCTCGTCGGCGGTGCGCTCGGCGCCACGCATGTCGAGTTCTCGACCCTGTATGCAACCCTTCTGCTCGCCCGGGCGCCGCTCACTCTCGGCTACAACCTGATCGCCAGGGTTCTCCCTCCGTTCACCGAGATGGCCGCTCGCGGGGAGAGGCGAGAGTTGAGGGCATGGGCTCGTGGCATGGGTGTTGCTTCAGTGTTTCTGGCCGGGATCGGCGCCGTACTCGGGGCGCTGATCGGGCCGCTGCTGGTGCAGATCGCATTCGGGAACGACTTCACGCCGGAGTCGGGTGTGGCGGCCATGGCAGCCGCGGGTGTCGTGCTGGCCGCGGGCGGGTTGTTCATCGGGCAGATCCTCGTGGCGAGAGGCCAGCCCGCCCGGCTAGCCGCTGCTTGGCTGCTGGCCGTTGGGGCGGCAGTGGCGGTGATCTTGTTGCCGATCTCGGATCCGCTCGTGAGCGTGACTCTTGCCTTTCTTGTTGGCGAGATCGTGGCACTGGCCGCCCTGGTGTTCGGTGCGCTCATGCGCGACAGCCAGGAGATGGAGATCTCTCACGGCTATTCCGTGGTGAAGCGGTCGCTCGACATCGGCGTTGCGCTGGTGCTGAGCATCCTGACGAGCCCGGTCTTGCTGCTCGCTGCGATCGCCGTACGTTTGGACTCGGAAGGCCCGGTCTTCTTCCGTCAGCAGCGCGTCGGACGCGAGGGAGCCGACTTCTGGATGGTGAAGGTCCGCACCATGGTCATCCACCACGAGGAAGAGGTCTTTCACGACCACCTCGAACGCATTCAGGAGGCGGACGCGGACGATTCGGTGTACACGATCCGGATCGATGATGACCCGCGGATCACGAGGGTCGGCTCTGTGTTGCGGAGGTTGTCGATCGACGAGCTGCCCAACCTGTGGAACGTACTCAGGGGCAGCATGACCCTCGTCGGGCCCCGCCCTCTCGTGCGGGTCGAGGCGGAGCTCATCGGCCTCGACAACCCCCGATTCACCGTGAAACCTGGCGTCACCGGCCTTGCCCAGGTCCGGGGGAGAGACAACATTTCCATTGAGGACCGCACCGACCTCGACGAGGAATACGTCAGGACGCGCTCGACGCGCCTCGACGCGAGGATTCTGATGGCCACTGTGACGACGGTCTTCAAGGATCCCGGGGAACATCCGGAGGCCTGAATGGCTTGGTATCCATGACGATGTACCACGATCCCGTGACTGCCAAGCTCAACGAAAGCGATCCCCTCATCGCGGTTGTCGGAGCGACCGACGACAATCGGAAGTACGGCTCGGCTATCTACAGGAACCTGAAGAGGAAGGGCTACCGCGTCGTGCCGGTGAACAATCGGCGGGCGACGGTGGACGGCGACGTCGCCTATCGAAGCCTGAGCGATCTTCCCGACGCGCCGGACATTGTCAACGTCGTTGTGCCACCCGATCAGACAATGGTCGTTGCCGAGGAAGCTGAACGTCTCCGTCTTGAGATCATCTGGCTCCAGCCCGGCGCCGAGTCGAGAGAGGTGCTCGACTTCCTCGAAAACAGCGGCGTTCGTTATCTGGCAAACGCCTGCATCATGGTCCAGGCGCGCGCCCGCAACTAACGGCTCCGTCTGTGGTGGTAAGCCGGTATTCTGTGCGCAGGGAAAGGTAGGGGGACCGAGGCAGGGGGCCGCTGTGCGTGCCGACGAGCTGAAGTCCGCGTTGCTCGCCGTCGCTGGTGTTGCCTCAGCGGATGTTGCGGAATCTGAGGGCAGCACGCCGTTGGTGCGTGTCTGGCTCGATGGAAATCGATCCGACGCCGAAGTGTCCGAGGACATTTCGCGCGTCTTACAACAAGCGGGACTGCGGACTTCGGGTGTTGTCGACGCAGGACCACCGCCGCCTATCGAGGCCGAGCCGACTGAACCCGAACCCCGAGATCCAGAACCAAAGGTCGAGTCTCGCGACTTGCACGTCGTTTCCACCGATTGGGCGCTGTCTGCCGTGTCGGTGGAGGAGACGACGGAGGGGGTCTCAGTACGGGTGGTGACTCGAGACGGCCGCGAGGAGGCGGAACGTGTCGGCTCGGGACCGCGAAGCATGGATCGAGCTGTCGTGGCGGCCGTCGCTCGTCTGGTCGGAGTCCCAACCCCTGAGGTGGTCGCTGTCGAGGAGCGTGACGTCGGTGGAGCCGATGTCATCCTCGTCGTGCTCGAGGGAGCCGATGGGAGGCGAGCCGCCGGGTCGTCCGTGGTTGTTGGCGGCAGGCCATTCGCGATCGGCAAGGCAAGCCACGCGGCAGTCGTCGACCTGGCATGAGCCTCGCCGACATCTCCTGCCCGAACTGCGGAGAAACAGACTCCATCTCCGGACGCCGGGACGTCAACCGCATCGAGATGACCTGCGAGGCCTGTCTCCATGAGTGGGTGCGGTCGCTCGAGCCGAAGTGTGATCGGTGCGGCGGCGAAGACATGCAGGCCGTTCCGCTGGCCATCGTCGAGAAGGGACGAGGGACACAACTCTCGGTCGTCGGCACCCGAAGGATCCATCTCTGTTCCGTGTGCGATGCATCGACACTCGAGCGATACCACCGCAATCGACCGAATCCGCTCATGCCGGAAGAGTTGCCGACGCTTCCCGACGCCCGGGACTGAACTCCTAGACCTCGACGGGCCGCGGTTCTGCAGCTTTGCGTTTCGTCGGTCTCGACACCACGTACGAGGCGATGGCAACCGCCAGCATGGCCATCGAGGCCCGGATCACTGTCGAATCGGTTGCGAAGACGATCGTGAGAGTGAACGTTGCAGCGATGGCAACGACGGCGATGATCTTGGCGCGAACCGAGAAGCCGACACCCGCCCGCCAGTCGCGAACGATTCCGCCGAAGAACTTGTTGTTCACGAGCCAATGGTCGAAGCGCTCCGACGACTTGGAGAAGAAAAAGCCGGCCAGGATCACGGGTC
>JAUVPA010000071.1 GCA_030598905.1 Acidimicrobiia bacterium | reverse complement strand
GTGGCTCGACGAAATACGCGCCGAACTCACCGAGCTGACGGCTGTGCCTCAGGAGCCCACCGTGTAGCGGAAGTACACCGCGTTGTCACCGTAGTTGTTCGACGTCCAGATCCACTCTGCAACCGAACTCGAAGGGAATCCGCTCACTTTCTTCCGCCACGGTCTCACACCGTAGGTACCGTACGACGTCGCCGCGTTCCAACTGGAATCGTCGAATGTCGGCTGGTCCCATCCGGCCGGCGCCGACGTCGACACCTTCCACGACGAATCCGATTCAACGATCGTCCCGTCGATCGTTATCTGCGCCAGGAAGGCGGCCACGCCGCCGCGATCGGTTGCCTTGGCGGCGATCACATCGCCGGCCGTGAGTGTCATTTCTACGGTTGTCGATCTCTTCCAGTTCGACGAATAGCCGATCGACGTGCCGTTCACGAAGACCTCGACGATGTTGTCGCCCGTGAACACGATCGTGGCCGGCTCGGGAGGCGTTGCTTCGACAATCACTGTGCGCACGACTTCGTCTGCAGCGTTACCGGCCGCGTCCGAGACGTTGTAGGTCACGGCGTATGTACCCGCCGTAGAGGTCACGACATCGGAATCGTCGATGTCGATGTTCGTCGAGACATCGCCATCGCGATCATCGACGGCCGTAGCTCCGAGCTCGACATACGCATCTCCGACGGCAACGTACTGCGGATTGGCGCCGCTGAGTGTGATCACCGGGGCGGTTTCATCGGGACCGGGTTCTTCGACGACGAAGCGGAAAAACACATCGTTGTGAGCGTCGTTGTTACTGGACCAAATCCATTGCGCCGACGTTCCCGATGGAAAACCCGACACGCCGGTGCTCCAAGGAGCGACGCCGTACTGCCCGTAGAGGGAGGCGGGGCCCCAGGCGGAATCGTCGAAACCGGGTTGCTCCCAGCCCTCTGGCGCCGATGTCGAGGCTCTCCACAAGTTGTCGGAGACGTATGTGACCTCGTCCCACACGATCTCGGCGATGAATCCGGCGACACCGCCGTCGTCGTGGGCGTAAACCGCGACGACGTCACCCTCGTCCAGTTGTGTCTCGACGTGGGTGGCCACCTTCCAATTCGTCGAGGAGGCAACGAGAACACCGTTCACGTATGCATCGAAACGGTTGTCCGCACTGAAGGTGAGCGTGTCCGGGGGGGGTGGATCCTCCTCGACCACGACGGTCCTCACGACTTGCGCGGCCACGTTACCAGACAAGTCGCTCACGTCGTACGTCACTGAGTACGAACCAGCAGCCGACGTGTCAACCACAGATGCATCGATGACGATGCCGGCCGAGATATCTCCATCTCGGTCGTCCAGTGCCGTAGCACCCAGCTCCATGTATGCGTCGTCGATGCCGAGGTATTGGGGGTTGAGGCCGGTGAGAGTGATCACCGGTGCCGTCACATCCGGCATTAGCACCTCGACCACGAACCGGAAATAGATCGATCCCGAGGACTGGTTCGTTGTCGTCCAAATCCATTGCGCGGGAGACGGATTGGGGAAGCCGCCGACGCCCGTAGACCACGGATTCGAACCGTACCCGCCGTGGGAGGTCGCCGCGACCCAACCGGAGTCGTCGAATCCCGGCTGTTCCCAACCTGCCGGAGCGGTCGTCGCGACCTTCCACGAAGAATCTGACACCAACGTTGTGCCGTCCCAGATTATGTGAGCCAGAAAACCGGCGTCGAGCCCGTCGTTGGTCGCGAATGCGGCTACCACGTCACCATCTTGTAGGTCCATTTCGACGAAGTTCGCCTGTTTCCAGTTGGTCGACGAACCTACGGACACACCGTTGACATAGACCTCTATCCGGTTGTCCGCCGTGAAGTACAACGCGTCCGGCGGTGGTACGACATCGACCGTCCGCGTTACCTCGGCAGCCGGATTCCCGGCAACGTCGGAGACGTTGTAGGTGACTCCATACGAGCCAAGGGCTCCAGTGTTGACGGCCGAGGCATTAATCGTGATGGCGCCCGTGATGTCACCATCGCGGTCGTCGTTGGCCACTGCGCCGAGCTCCACGTATTCGTCGAAGAGGGTGATCTCCTGTGGATCGGCACCAAGGAGCGTGATGACCGGAGCCGTCGTATCGAGTGGCAGAACTTCGACACTCCGCGTCACCTGGTCCGCCGCATTTTCGGAAGAGTCGGTCACGTCGTAGGTAACGGGATATGTGCCCAGCACAGCGGTGTTCACCGCCGAGGAATCGATCACGATGGCCGAGGTCACATCCCCATCGATGAAGTCGAAAGCCGTAGCACCCAACTCGGTATACGTCTCGTTGACAGTCAGGTACTGCGGATTGGGGCCGTTGAGCGTGAGAACCGGCGGCGTCTCATCGGGACCGGAGAGCGCTGCTGCCATCTGGGTGGCCGCGTAGGCATCGACCAGTGGCTCAGCGATGCCGTCGGGGTCCGGTGACGATCCGCTGATGATTCCTGCGACCTGCCACTGCCCGTGTCCGGAACACGTCGCGGCCCCTGATGTGGCACCGTCGGGGCACTCACCCGTCTCGGTCATGATCGACCTCACCTGAGCCGGGCTCAGACCGGGGTTGGCACCAAGCATGAGTGCGGCCACTCCGGCGACGTGGGGCGCGGCCATGGACGTTCCCGACTTGAAGCCCCACGATCCGCCGAGTGTCGTGGAGTACACGTTGACACCCGGCGCGGCGACGTCGATAGCCGGCCCGTTGTTCGAGAACCATCCCAACATCTCATCACAGGCATTGAGAATGTCCGGGAAGAAAGCACAACCGCTCGAGGCGCCTCCCTGACCGTTGAAGTCGGCAATGGCGGACACCGCAATCGTCTCGGGATAGGCGGCCGGGTAGAAGTTCGACGCGCTGGCGCCGTCGTTGCCAGCGGCAGCCACGACAACAACACCGAGGTTGTTCAGGTTGCAGATTGCTTCGTGCAACGGGGCTGAAGAGCAACCCGTACCTTCGCTCCTTGCCTCGCCGAGAGACATATTCACAACGGTGGGGACGCCGTCTGCGGCGAGAGCGGCGACGTGGTCGAGTCCGCAGATCACCTGCGAGTCCGTCCCGAAGCCGGAGGCATCGACGACCTTGACCGGCACGATTGCGGCTCCGGAGGCCACACCGACCGACCCGGGGCCTGAGTCCTGGATTGCCGCGACCGTTCCGGCGACATGGGTTCCATGGCCGTGATCGTCGTTGGGGGCACTACCTGGATTGATGCAGTTGCGGCCTTCGGCGGCGACGATGTTGGGAGCGAGGTCGGGATGTGTCGGTGATACGCCACTGTCGAGCACGGCGACCCGAACCGGCGTCCCCCCGTCTGTTTTCCCCGAGAATCCGGCCAAGTATGCGTCCCATGCACCGATGCGCTCGGTGCCGAAGGGAACCAGCTCTGTGGTGTGCAGCAGGCCGTCGCGAGACACCGATGTGACCCAGGGACTGGCTGCGAGATCGGCCGCCGCAGCAGCGGATCCCGAGAAGGAAAACCCGTTCAAGACGCGCGAGAACACTGCGTCAACCGAGGAACCTCCCGAACTACTCACGAGCCATGGGGCAAACACCGTTGCCGGTGCTCCCGGTGTCATAACGACGATCCAAGATTCGTCTTGATCCTCGCCAGGCGTCTGAGCCGCTCCTACTGGTGTCGCCATCGCTGCGAGCATGGCGACGACCAACACCATCAACGCAATGCGTCGGCGTCGCATAATCCCCTTCTCCGCTGCGCTAAGTGTACGGGCGTGACTCTGAGTGTCAATGGGTCGTCCGACTCCAGGCGGCAGTGTCTGGCGCACTGCGTCAGAAGGGACGGAGTGGTCGTGGAGACAGTCAGTCGACGAGTTGCGGCGTCTTCGTTTCGCTGCGCAGCCAGAGCATCATCAGGCCGACAGCACCGATCATCACTGCGATGAGAACGGCAAAGGCCTGGTCGTAGCCGGCGCTGTCAACGATGAACCCGAAGACGGGCGGGCCCATCGCCAGGCCGACGCCGAATCCGAGTGTGACGAAACCCGAAGCTCGTCCTGCAGCTAGTTGGGGAACGCGCGTGATCACATCGAGCATGGCCAGTGCGGTCCACGCCACTTGTGTGCCCGCGATGGCGGCCCCGATCCAGACGAGGGCGACGCTCACCTCTGCCCCTTTCCAGATCAGGAGAGTCCCGACGATTGCCGCCGCCGCTACCAGAAGCATCTGATGGGCGCGATGCCGGCCCCTTTCGCTCACCACGGGCAGCACCAAACGGGAAATGAGGCCCGCCAGGCCGTACACGCTCACCAGGAATCCGGCTCGGGTCACATGCATGCCGACCTCATCCTCCGCATAGAGCGCCAAGTACGTGAGGAGAGCCCCGGCACCGAACCCAACGAGGACTCCCTGCGAGGCGATCCATCGAACCGACGTCGGGATCGGCACCTTCTCCTTGACCTCGCCGCCTGCTGCCGCGGTGGCGGGGGCATCCCGAGGGATGATGATCGATATCAGCACGATCCCGACCAAAGGGACGAGCGCCACCAGGGCCAGCGCGACTCTCCAGCCGTACGCGAGCGCCAGCGTCGGAACGACGAGTCCGCCAATGAACAGAGCGAACTGGACGCCGGACTGCTTGAAGCCGGTGACGAAACCACGCCTGCCCGGTTCGATGAAATGCCGGATCAACTTGTTCGTTGATGGGTTGGCAGCCCCTTGGGCGATACCGGTGATCATCCCCGTGGCGATCAGAACGATGAACAACGGGGACAACGCCATGCCGACGACGCCAATGGCGCTGAGGGCGAAAACGGCAATGGCCATGACCTTTCCGCCGACTCGATCGGCGATTTGACCCATGAAGGGGCTGGCGAATGCACCGGTGAGCGCCACGACCGCAGCCAACGTCCCCAGTTGGGTACGGCTGATTCCAAAGTCTTCGATCAAGAAGCGAGAGAAGATGCCGAGCCCGGCTCGGCTGAAGATGGCAACACCCATGACGGTGGCCATCAGCAAGGTGAAGGCGATGGTCCACGGCCGGGATCGTTCGCTGCTGGCAGAGTCTGTCACATATACAGTATACATTTGGGTTCAGGAGCCCCATGTTCAGTCGTGCGTGCTTAGCCGACGAATAGTTCGTCGGCTAAGCACGAGCGTCGGCTCATCGACGATATTTCTTCTCGAACCAACGGCGGTAAGTAATCTGTCCGCTCTGAAGGAGGTTCGATGAAACAGGCGCAGCCGGTCGTGGCCGTCCTCGCCCTGGTGGGTCTCCTGACCCTCGCCGCCTGCTCAGGAGGTGGGTCAGAAGTAACGGGCGAGATTGCCAAGGGTGATCGCAGTGCGTTGCCTGAAGACGCGATCATCACTGTCGAGCTTCGGGACACGTCGCTGGCGGATGCTCCGGCGAAGACAATCTCGTCTGAGACGATCGTCCTGGAGGGAGGTCAGCTCCCAGTGCCTTACTTGCTGTCATACAAAGAGGACGAAATCGACGAGAGCCACAGCTATACGGTGTTTTCGAGAATCGAGGCCGGGGGATCGCTGATCTACATCACCGACACTGCCTACCCCGTGATCACGCGCGGCAACCCCACGGAGGACGTGGAGGTCGTCGTCGTTCCCGTCGGCTGACGGACCGAACGGCCGCTACGACACGATCAGGTCGCGTAACAGCCGATCGGCTGGATCGGTCAGCGACAACACACGCTGCGGGAACGCGATCACAATGCCGTGCTCGCGAAGCGCCTCTCGCGCCGCGACCGCTACCACGCTCCGCGCCTCACGCGCCTGATCGATGAGTGGTCCATGCCAGAACAACAATTCGATATCGATCGTTGAGTCGGCGAGGTCCGCGATCAGCGCCCGGGGTGCGGGTGATGCATGCACCTCATGTAGGGCTTCCATCGACTCTTCGAGAACACTCTGCGCGTCTCGCAAATCGGTTTTGTAGTCGACGGAGACGACGAGTGACGATCTCCGGCTTCCAACTGAGCTCAGGTTGATCAGCGTGCCGTTGAGAAGGTCGATGTTGGGCAAGTAGATCCTCTCACCCTCGACATTGGTGAGCACCGTGGTCCGGGCGTTTACCTCGTTGACCGTCCCTTCTTCGGGGCCGAAGCGGATCTGTTCGCCGACATGGAAAGGCCCCCGTGTCTGCAGTACCGACGCTGCTGCCATGTTGCGGAGCAGATCACGGCCGGCAAACGCCATGATGACCGTGACGATCACCACGAACAGCAGGAGGTTGTTGAGATCGACTCCGAGGAAGTCGACGGCTACGACAACGCCGACCAGGATCACCCCCAGCTGGCAAATCGGGCGGCGACCGGAGCAACGTAGTCCGGCGCCTGGTCCCAGGCGCCCACGGCGCGTCGCACCCAGCGACGAGTGAACCCGGCGAGGATCAGCGCCAAGCCGATCACGCCAGCGGCCAATGCGACATCGACCGCCGTCACTCGATGAACGTCGATCGCTCCGTCGAGATTGACTCGCTGGATCAACTCCGAAACGACCTGAGCTGCCGAACTCTCCTCGGGGACCATGACTGCACCTCCAGATAGCCGAGTGACTTGACATCCGAGAACCTAACCCGGCGCGCCTTGGGTATACCGGTCGATATTCCGAGACGGTCAACAGAGGTCCGAACACTCGGGGGATCAACAGCCAGCCTTTCCGTCGAGCGAGCTACCCGACCGAGTACATCGGGCCATGCCCGGGGACGATGAGGGTGGCGTGTTCGAGCACTCGAGCCCGGTTCCGATCCAAGAGATCAGGGTCGGTTGCCAGCCGATCTTCGCCGGCGCCTTCGAAGACCCACAGAGAGTTTGGCCACGGTTACTCCTCCGTCGTGCGTGCATAGCGGAACCGTACGGGTTCCCCTACGCACGAGCGACCGACGACTTACGCTCTCGGTGTGCATATCGATGCCGAGGAGCTGGTTCGGACACTGCGCGACGCAGGTTTACGAGTCACACGACCGCGACGGGCCGTGTGTTCGGTGATCGTGGCCCACCACGACGAGCACCTCACGGCGCCGCAGATACTCGCCTATGCCGAAGCCGAGCACGGGGGCGGCGTCGACCGGGCGACCGTTTATCGCACGCTCGAGGTCTTTGAGCAGGCCGGCGTGCTGCGCCACATGCACATCGGACACGGCCCCACCGTCTATCACCTCGCAGAAGACAACCTGCATCAGCATCTCGTCTGCGCCGAATGCGGTCGTACCGTCGACATCGGAATCGACGACGTCGACCACCTCCTTTCCGACATCACGAAGCGCACCGGCTTCGTGCCGAATCTCGATCACTTCGCCCTCGGGGGTTTGTGCGCAGACTGCGCAGCCCACGTCTCGAGTTACGAGGAGACCGAGGAATGACCGGATGAGCGATGAAGAACGGGCGAAGTGGGACGAGCGATACTCATCCGGACACCGCAGCGTGTGGACGGATCCCTCGCCTTTTCTCGAGACTGCCCTCGAGGTTGTCGTACCCGGCCCTGCCCTGGTTCTGGCATGCGGGAGCGGCCGAAACGCCCTCCGCCTTGCTGAAGCAGGCTTCGATGTCGAAGCCATCGACATCTCGGCAGTCGCCATCGACCTCGCCCGGCGAGAAGCAGATCGCCGCGGACTCGAGGTTGAGTGGCGGGTGGCAGATCTCGACGAGATCGACATCGAGGTGGGCGCCTACCAGCTCGTCACGATGATCCGCTATGCCAATCGAAGGCTCTTTCTCAGGTTTGCCGAGGCTGTGGCGCCGAACGGCTGGCTGCTCGTCGAGCAGCACATGCGGACGTCGCGCTCTGTGGACGGGCCTGAGTCCGATGAGTTCCGCTTGGCTCCGAGTGAGCTGCTGACCGCGTTTTCGCAATTTCGCGTCGTTGAGTACTCGGAGCGTCTCGACGCCTCAGATCCAGAACGGGGGACGATGGCCTTGGCGAGACTCCTTGCGTGCAAGGGTGATCCCGGCTGGTGACACCGGCCCAACGACTCAACGTTCCGCGGCAACAACCTCGGGTACGGGCTCGACGTTCACCGGGCTTTGACGACTCGGGTGCCGGGAGCGAACGTGTCGTGCCACCCGATCTTCTCCGGCGAGTTGCTGATGGTCACGGCAATAAAGATCACCATCGCGAGCTGTGCGATCCCGCCGATGATCGGGATGATCCCGAGCACGTACCACGAGTTACGGCGAGCGGCCATCTCCAAAGTCGGCTTGCCACCATCTGGGCCTTCGGTTCGAAGCCCCATCGCCATCTTGCCGACGGTCTGGCCCCACTGCGACTCCATCACGGCGAAGTACCCGATCACGATCGCGATCCATATGAGCGAAGCGACGAAGTTTCCCAGACTGAAGCGACCTCCGAAGACGTCTCCCAACCCACCCGATCCGGAGAAGATC
>JAUVPA010000121.1 GCA_030598905.1 Acidimicrobiia bacterium | reverse complement strand
GCGTCACGCGCTTGCTTCCCGGCGTCGTCGGCAACCCCGTATCTGTCGAGACAGAGAGTTTCCGCGATGGACTCCTCGAGGAACCGCAGTACACCCGACCATCGGATTTCCACGGTTGGGAGGTGCCGGATGTGCTGCTGTCGGGCGATCATGCGCGGATCGACGCGTGGCGACGTGAGCAGAGGCTCCACCGCACCCAGCAACGAAGGCCGGATCTTCTCAAGCCGTGACGGTTGCGGGTGAGGGCCTATTGGCTTCGCTCACCTCTACAATCCCGGCACTTCCCTTCTGGAGGATCACGTGAACACCCTCGACCAGATCGAGTCTGCGTATCTGCGCGATGACATCCCGGATTTCTCGCCGGGAGACACCGTAGCCGTCCACGTGCGCGTCATCGAGGGCGGTCGCGAACGTGTGCAGACCTTCGAGGGTGTGGTGATCGCGAGAAACGGCGGCGGTGCCCGCGCCTCATTCACGGTTCGCAAGATCAGCTTTGGCGTGGGAGTCGAGCGCATCTTCCCCGTTCACGCTCCGATAATTCAATCAATCGAAGTAACCCGTCGTGGCGACGTGCGCCGCGCCAAGTTGTATTACCTGCGCGATCGAGTCGGCAAGGCAACGCGTGTCAAGGAAAAGCGCGACTGACCTGTGCCGTCGCGGCGCGTCGATCTGTTGAGTCCGAGCAGCCCACCACGCCCGGTAGAGGAAGCGACTCTCGACAGCGCCGTCGTGTGGTTGTGCGGTCGTGAACCGGCCTTGGCGACTCTGGCGGCACGCAACGGTTCTCCTCCCCTTTGGTACCGGCCGCCGGGATTCGCCAGCATTGTCACCCTGATCCTCGAGCAGCAGGTCTCGCTGGCTTCCGCCCGGGCCGCGGTGAAACGTCTTGAAGCGACCATCGGCCGTGTTGAACCGACGTCCTTCCTCACGCTCGACGAGGCTGCATTGCGCACCATCGGGTTCTCGAGGCAGAAAGCCGAGTACTGCCGAGATCTGGCCGCGGCCATCCGCGACGGTTCGGTGGACCTCGAGCACATCGATGGACTTGGAGCCGCCGATGCCGGGAGGCTCTTGACGGCGATCCGCGGCGTTGGCCCCTGGACCGCCGAGTGTTATCTGCTGTTCTGCCTCCGCATGCCAGACGCCTGGCCGAGCGGAGACCGAGCCCTCCAGGTGTCGATCGCCGAAGTGTTCAGTCTCGAGACTGTTCCCGACGCCGCCTCGGTCGACGCGATGGCCGAGGCTTGGAGGCCATGGCGTTCGGTGGCGGCGAGGATGCTGTGGCACGAATACCTCTCCTCGAGAGACGCAGCCCCCGTGGCGCTCGGGACAACGGAGCAACGTGGTTAACGTTCCGGTCGTGAGCGACCAGTCTCCCGACGAGGTGCGCTCGCTTCCGGCCGATCCCTACGAGGAGGAAGCCGGCGCGGGCGCCGACGGCACCAAGAAGAGGAAGAAGCGCAAGCGCGATCCGCTGCCCTTCTGGCTGGAACTACCTCTCCTCATACTCGTTGCGCTGGTCGTCGCCGTCATCATCAAGACGTTCCTCGTCCAGGCCTTTTGGATCCCGTCGTCGTCGATGGAAGATACGCTCCAGATCAACGATCGTGTCCTGGTCAACAAGCTCGCCTACCAATTCAGCGATGTGTCTCGCGGGCACATCATCGTGTTCGACGATCCACGCGGGCCGGTGCTGGAGGAAGAGAACTTCGTAACTGCGGTGTTACGCAACGTGGCGGAGGCGATCGGGTTGTCCGCACCTCGCTCAGAGTTCATCAAGCGCGTGGTCGCCCTTCCCGGCGATACGATCGAGATCAGCGACTCGACGGTTTACATCAACAACAGCGCACTCTCTGAGCCCTATCTCAAGCCCGGTTCGTTGATGCCCGACTACGGACCGGAGACGGTTGGACCGAACCATGTGTTCGTGATGGGCGACAATCGCCTCCAGAGCCAAGACAGCCGTTTCTTCGGACCGATACCCACCGAGGACATCGTCGGCAGGGCCTTCGTCATCATGTGGCCGCCATCGCGCTGGGGCGGCCTGTGAACACACGCCCCGCCGGGATCCTCGGCATCATCGCCTAGTCACGTACCGTCGGTACCATCCGAAGGCCGTCGGTACTATCCGAAGGCCTGCCTCCGCATCGCTGTATCGCGCAGCGGGAGAGCAATCGCATGGGTGAAGAGGACCTGGAACGGTTCGAAACCGACGTCGAACTCCAGATCTACCGCGAGTACCGCGACGTACTGCCGATGTTCCGATACGTTGTGGAGACCGAGCGTCGTTTCTACCTGGCCAATCAGGTCGAGTTGAACACCGTGCGCGATGACGGCTCCATCTTCTTCGAGCTCGCCCTAGAGGATGCCTGGGTGTGGGACATGTATCGTCCGGCACGCTTCGTCAAGCGGGTCAAGGTCATGACCTTCCGTGATGTCAACATCGAAGAGATCGACGCCGTTTCGGCCGACGTCGACACGCTCTGACCCAACCCCGAGATCTGTCATCGCATCGAGGCATCCTGTCTCGGATGTCACAGAGAATCCGGCAAGCCGCGCTCGGATCGGCGGGCGAGCACATCGCTGCGGAGTTCTTGCAGCGACGCGGGGTTCGGATCGTCGCCCGTAATGTTCGGCGGGGCAGGGGAGAGGTCGATCTCGTTGCCGAAGAGGAAGGGCAACGCTTCGTCGTCGAGGTCAAGACCACCGATCGACGGACGGGTCTCGATCCTCGAGAGAATCTCGATGACCTCAAGCTCGAAACGGTTCGGCGGACGGCGGCCAGGCTATCGCCGCCGGTCTATCGCGTCGACCTCGTCGCGGTCGTCGTCGATCAAAACGGTGCCGACGTCCGATGGCTGCAAGATGTGTCGTAGCCGTCACTGCGTGCGGTGGCGCTGATCCTTGAACCAGCATCCCCGATGCCAATGGCGGCGCAGATCCGGTGCGTGCTCCGGTACGACCTCGTAGTGACCCGTACCGGGGTCGATCGTCGACTCACAACCCGGGCATTGGTACGACTTACGCGCCTGATACGGCTGGATGGGATGGACGACCTCTTCGCCGAAGGCGCCGCTCACCCGAAGAAGCCCCATAACAGCAGTACCACCGCGAGAGCGAGAAAACCCGCCACGAGCCCGATGTCGCCAATCGTCGTGCGCCTTTTTCGGAACGGATTGAATCCCATGATTGGGTAGAGGCCTTGTGCGTGTCGTGACAAGGTAACTCGGCCGCCCCGACATTCGTTGACGTTCACCGGGCGTTGGCAGGTTCTCGGGAACGGGAAAGGCGAGAACGCGGTTGCCTGTTCCGAGATGAAGCGTGCTGTCCTGGTGATCGTGGTTGTTGTTGCGGCTTCTGTCGCCGCGATCATGGTCATCGACGGCGGCAACGATGAATCGGCCCCGGCTGCAGCCGGCACGACGATGCCCGCGACCTCGACGACCCAAACATCCCCGACGTCGAGTAGCCCGACGGCCTCGGCGCTGTCGGCAGCGGAGATCTTGCGGGAAGCCAACTTCCTGCTCGTCGATCCCTCGGACGAACGAGTGGCGATCGTGGCGGGATCGATGGCGGCAACGGGGGACACAGTGTGGGTTCCGTTCTTGGTCGATATGTTGCAGTTCTTCGGTCGGGGAGATTCGCTTGTGGTGTTGGGGCAGTCTCTTGAGGAGCTGACCGGGGTGCCGGTTCCGGCCGACGGCGTGGCTGCGTTCGCCACGTTCGGGGGTTGGATGTACGACGAGGAGCCGGTGCCTGTAGACGGCTACGTCGAGTGGAAGTCCCGGTTGTTTGGGTTGGTTGATGCGGCGTTCACGCCTCTGATCGCTCAGATCGACGATCCGGTGCTTGCTTCTCAGATGCAGTGGGGTGGTGTGCGGCGGGGTGGGATCCCGGAACTCAACGACGCGGCGACGATCTCGATCGAAGCAGCCGATTACATGACGTCGGATGAGCTGACCTTTGGGGTGTCGCTCGGTGGACAGGTTCGGTCTTATCCGCATCGTATTCTCGATCATCACGAGTTGGCCAACGACACCTTGGGCGGTGAGCCGGTTGCCTTGGCCAACTGCACTTTGTGCCGGACCGGGGTGTTGTACTCGAGGATCGTCGGAGGTCAGGTTCTCGATTTCCAGACGTCGGGTTTTTTGCGCAACTCCAACAAGGTCATGGTCGACATTCAAACCGAGTCGTTGTGGAATCAGTTGACAGGGGAGGCTATTGCCGGGCCGTTGCAGGGGACGGTCCTCGATCGGTTTCCGATCACGGTGACGACATACGGCGAGTGGATCGCAGAGCACCCCGATTCGGATGTTGTTGCCGTGCCGGGACGCGGTCGCGATCTCCCCGACGGGATCGTCGATGCGGGATACTCCTACGAGCCGGGTGATGCCTATGCCGACTACTACGCATCCGAGCGGCTCTGGTTCCCCACCGGCGAGATACCCGGCGTCTTTGATGCCAAAGAACTAGTAGCGACCGTGGATGTGGGCGGGGCGCAGCTGGCGATCGGTATCGAGGAACTGGCTGCGGCCGGGCCCCAGATCCTCGAGGTCGACGGGCGAACGGTGGTGGCCGTCGAGACCGCAGGCGGGGCGCGGGTGTACGACGCCTTGGACCTCGACTTGGCGACTGTGGATCTGGCTGGTGCCGAAGCCGGCGACGAGGCGTTGATTGTGGGGGGCGTGTCGTTGCCTCGCCTGCAGAGTGGCCATTCCTTCTGGTTCGCCTGGTTCGCCAACTTCCCCGAAACAAACACCTGGCCGGTCGGCTGACCCTTTCCTGTCACAGGCGTCGCATACGGTCGACGGATGACCGCTTCAACCATCACATCATGTGTTCTCGTCGGCATCCGGCCGACACCCGTGCACGTCGAGGCACATGTCACCGCCGGCAGAAGCGCCTTCCACATCGTTGGGCTTCCCGACGCCGCGGTGCGCGAGGCCAAGGAACGAGTTCGTGCTGCCATTGTGTCATCGGGTCTCGACTTCCCCGGAGGGCGGGTGACTGTGAACCTGTCGCCGGCCGACGTCCCCAAGGGTGGCACCGCCTATGACCTTCCCATCGCGCTCTGCGTGCTCGCCGCCAACGGACGACTGAAGGCGCCACCGGTCACGGCGCTGGGTGAGCTCGGGCTCGACGGCACGATACGCGACGTCCGCGGCGGACTTGCGGCTGCGCTCGTCGCCAGAGAGCAAGGTAACGAATGTCTGGTGCCCGCAGGTGCCGCCAGGGAGACGGTCGGCCGCTCGGACGTGGCCGTCAAGGTCGTGCACTCACTGCCGCAGGCGGTCGGTGTTGCCGCCGGCACGGCAGCCTCTGATCCCATACCCCCGCCCTCAATCAACCTCGAGGTTGTACCCGATATCGCCGAGGTACGCGGTCAAGTCGATGCGAAGAGAGCTCTCGAAGTAGCCGCAGCGGGTGGCCATCACCTGCTGCTGAAGGGCCCACCGGGATCCGGAAAAACGATGCTGGCGCGATCGATGCCCGGCGTTCTCCCGCCACTCGACGACGATCAAGCGCGTGATGTCTCATTGGTGTGGGCAGCTGCCGGTCGGCTTCGCGTCGATTCCCGTGTGCCACCCTTTCGAGCGCCACACCACACTCTCAGCGCGGCTGGGTTGATAGGGGGAGGGAGCGGAGTGCTGATGCCGGGTGAGGTCATTCTGTCTCATCACGGTGTGCTCTTTC
>JAUVPA010000173.1 GCA_030598905.1 Acidimicrobiia bacterium | reverse complement strand
GGTCTGCGCTTCCGGCAGCGGCCACCACGCCGGCCTGTGCCCGGGCGATCTTCAGAATCTCGTCTGCCTCACCTCGGGCGTCTGCGAGCAGCTGGTCGGCCCGGATCTCCCCATCTTCGTGTCGGATCCGAGTTGCCTCTTCTCTGGCTTCCGCCACCATCGCCTCGGCGTCGTGGCGGGCCTTTTCGATCTCTTCTGGAGTGACGTTTCCGGTGTTCTGGGCGGCTTCTGCGAGCATGCGCTCGGCGCGTTCGGTTGTCTCGCGAGCGCGATCGTTGGCTTCCTCTTCGATGCGTGCTGCTTGTTTGCGGGCGCGCTCGAGGACGCGATCCTTGGCATCGAAGACGGCGATCATCGCGTTGTCGAGCGACTGACCTTCGGCGTCTTTGGCCTTATCGGCCTCGTATTCGGCCTGGTTGAGACGTGTCTTGGTCTCCTCGGCCCACTTCTCGAGATCGCGGAAGCCGCTCTCCAGGTCGCGCAGATAGTCGCGGACCTCGCGCTTGTCATACCCCTTGCGCGAGACCTTGAACTTCTTCTGGTCGATGGACTCCGGGATCTCGGGCGCTAGCTTGCTCACCCGGGCTGTATCGGCCTTCGGATCGCCCTTCTTGACGAACCCGTTTCGGGCCCTGACCCCCTCCCCGGCCTGCAGCCGGGACTCCCCCTGAGGCGGGAGCAACCAATCAGACGGCGTTGATGATTGACTCGTCCAGACCGGGGAACCCCCGCAAATACTCACGGCGCTCGGCCGTCAGAGTCTCGACGATGTCCTTGTACTCCTCCGCACGCCCTTGCCGCTCGTACAGCCGTCGCGGCTGGAGCAGCTCCAAATCGTCGAATCCGGGTAGATCCGCTGCGATGAAGTAGCCGAAGTCCGGATCCAGCTCCCACTCGATCGACCCTTCGACGATCCCCTGCACGACGGCAGAGCTGTGGGGAATCTTCACCTTCTTGGACCGATCGACCGAATCGGTCCCACCGACACGACCGGTGTTCATCACGTAAACATCGAGATCCGGCATCGTGTCGAGCAATTCGAGCATGCGATTCCCCATCAGCGCTTCGTTGTCGAAGAAGAAAGGGTTCGTGCCTGGCACCCGAAGGTTCTTTCCCGCCTCGGCCTTACCGCCTGCAGACGTCCCCTTCGTCTCGCCGAGCATGAAGTAGGCCGCAGCCTGTTCCCGCTTCAGCTTCACGACGGCCGGGATGATGTTCTCGTTGCGGTTCAACAGCAACAGGTAGTTCGCCGGCGGCAGTCCGTTCGGGTCGCGATGGCGAATGTTCGCCAGCGGGAAAGTCGACCGGCCGTTGCGTGTATAAGAGTCGTTGAAGAAGTCAACGGCGCCGTCGGTATCGACGTGCGTGTTCTCCAGCCACGCGTCTCGCCGCGTGGTCCCGCCGAAGATGGTGGGCTCATCGTCAGGGTCGAGCCCGTACGTCTTGGCGAAGCATCCATTCTCCGACGAGTAGACGAGCCCACCCGGGAACAGGGCCACGAAGTCATCCTGCACCGGGAGCGAACCGAGCTGCTGACGGAATGTCGTTGTCGTCTTCCCGGTACCCGACAGACCGAGGATCAAGGCAACCTTCTCCTCACCGCTGACGTCGGGGAACGTCTTCAGGCCGGAGTGGAGGGCGAGACCTCCCTCTGCAAACACGAGGTAGTTCCACATGCGGAGGCCACCCATTTTTGATTCGCCGAAGTAATCGGAGCCGAACACGCGCGTGACGTAGTTGTCGTGGTCGACCAGAATCAGTCGATCGTCGGGTTTGCCGGGCGCAGCCAAACCGGGGGTGTAGATCACCGTGAACTCGGGACTCCACTGGTCGTCCTTGGGGAAGTACAGCTGCTGCTGCATCGCCGGAATGTTCGCCTGCGTGCGCTCCATGTAGAGCCGGCACCCGGTGCGGAAACTCTCGTCCGGGCCTATGTATCCCTCGATGAGGATCATGTCCTTGTCGGCGATGTAGGCGTCCTGGCGGGCAGCCCATTCGTCGTACTCCGCACGAGACACCTGGGGCTTGGCGATTGGATCGTCGACGACGAAGAACGTCGAGCCGGCGAGGCGTGCGGTTACGTCGGCCTGGTAGTTGATGTTGTCGTACTCGGTGACGGTGACCCGCGGCATGTGGGCCAACACCCACTCACGCATCTCCTCCTGTGTTGGATTCTCGGCGACGGACCCTGCTCCGGGCAGATCGAACGGCACGGCTTTCCCCTCCCCCTCTACGCAATCGTGACGCTGTCATCGAGGTACACGTCCTGGATCGCATTGAGCAATCCGACACCCTCGGCCATCGGGCGCTGGAACGCCTTGCGTCCTGAGATGAGGCCAGTGCCTCCAGCCCTCTTGTTGATCACGGCCGTCCGCACAGCCTGTTCGAGATCCCCTGCGCCGGACGAGGCGCCGCCGCTGTTGATGAGCCCGATCCTGCCCATGTAGCAGTTGGCCACTTGCCAGCGTGTCAAGTCGATGGGGTTGTCGGTCGTCAGTTCCTCGTACACCCGTGGATGGGTGCGGCCGAAACCAACTGCACCGTAGCCGTCATTGCTCTCGGGCTGTTTCTGCTTGACGATGTCCGCTTCGATCGTGACACCGAGGTGATTGGCCTGACCGGTGAGGTCGGCCGAGCCCTCGTGATTCACACCGTCGACCTTGAAGGCGCTGTTGCGCACATAACACCACAACACGGTGAACATGCCGAGCTCGTGGGCCGCCTCGAAGGCCTCTGCGACCTCCTGGAGCTGGCGCATCGACTCGTCGCTGCCGAAGTAGATAGTCGCGCCGACTCCCGCCGCACCGAGGTCCCACGCTTGGGCCACGGAGCCGAACATGACCTGGTCGTGTTTGGCGGGGTAAGTGAGCAGCTCGTTGTGGTTCACCTTCACGATGAACGGGATCTTGTGGGCGTACTTGCGCGACATCGAGCCGAAGACGCCGAAGGTGCTTGCAACGGCGTTACAGCCACCCTCGATCGCCAACTTGACGATGTTCTCCGGATCGAAATATGCGGGATTCGGCGCGAACGAAGCGGCAGCGGAGTGCTCGACGCCCTGATCGACCGGCAGGATCGAGATGTACCCCGTGTCGCCGAGACGGCCCGAGCCAAACAGCTGACCGAGATTGCGCAGCACCTGCGGGTTGCGGTCGGTGTAGGCGAAAACGCGGTCGACGAAATCGGGACCGGGAAGGGTCAGATCTTCTTTGGGAATGCTCTTCGAGTCGTGCGAGAGGAGGGCCTCCGCCTCGTCGCCGAGAAGCGCGGCGATATCCATGGGTCTTCTCCCTTGTGACGTTGGCAATGCGGTTGTGGGACACCGGATTATCGCGTGTCTGTGGTTCGGCGAAATCCGCCAAACGACCCTACGTGAGACCGAGCCAACCAGCGAGTTCGTCGCCGATGCTCGCAGCCTCGGCTCGGAGCGAAGACTCCTCCCCGAACCAATCGCCATCCGGCTCGAATGTCGTTCTGAGATCGACGTAGATCTTGAGCTTGGGCTCCGTGCCGCTCGGGCGCACGAGAGCTCGTCCGGCTTCACCCAACCCGAGCACGACCAGCGGAGTCTCGCCGAGCCAGGGTGGGCGCTTGTCGGCGCCGAACCGGTAGTCGGTGGAGCCGCTCACCTCGTGGCCACCGAGTTGTTCGGGGATCCCGTTTCCAAGCTGGGCCATCGCCTCGGCGAGGCGCGCCGCCCCATCGGAACCCTCACGGACGATGCTCCTCTGGATACTCACCCACAGCCCGTCACGTGCCGCGAGGTGGGCAAGTCGGTCCCAGATGGTGCGGCCGTCTGCCCTGTCGACTGCTACGAGCGTCGCGAAAGCAACTGCTGCGGAAATGCCATCCTTGTCGCGGACAACACGTCC
>JAUVPA010000079.1 GCA_030598905.1 Acidimicrobiia bacterium | reverse complement strand
GTCGCCGACGACGAAAACGTTTCTGTGCTTTTCAGCCAGCATCTTCACGAGGATGTACTGGGCGTGGTTGGTGTCCTGGTATTCATCGACGAGGAGATACGAGAAGCGCTCCTGGTAGTGGGCCAGCACTTCGGGGAATGCCTGAAAGATCTCAACGGTCAGCGTCAAGATGTCATCGAAATCGACGGCCGACGCCTCGACGAGCCTCTGCTGGTAAAGGCGATAGACGTCGGCGACCTTCTCGTGATAGAAGCCCGATTCGGATCGGCCGAACGTCTCGTAGTCGATGAGCTCGTTCTTAGCGTTTGAGATGGCCGCCCGAATCGCCTTTGGTGGAAAGCGCTTCGGGTCCAAGTCGAGATCCTTGACCGACAAGGTGACGAGCCGGAGAGCGTCGGCATCGTCGTAGATGCTGAACGACGACCGATAGCCGAGGCGAGGTGCCTCCCGACGCAGGATGCGGACACATGCCGAGTGGAACGTCGACACCCACATGTCGCGGGCGACCGGGCCCACTTGTCGGGCCACTCGTTCCTTCATCTCCCCCGCTGCCTTGTTCGTGAACGTGATCGCAAGTATCGAGAACGGCGATACCCCACGATCCTCGATCAGATGTGCGATCCGATGGGTGAGCACGCGGGTCTTGCCAGAACCCGCGCCGGCGACGACGAGCACAGGTCCCTCGGTTGCGGCGACGGCTTCTCGCTGCGCCGGGTTGAGGTCTAGGAGAAGGGTGGAGTCGGGCATTCGCACCGAGTGTACCGACACCGGAGGGTCGAATTACAAAGGTGTAGCTTCAGACGTCTTCGGCTCCGATCAGGGATCGCAGTGTCTCAGCCAGGGCTCCCTTCCGAAAGTCTCCTTTATCGAAGAACGCATCGACACCGGCCTTCTTGGCCCGTTCGACGTCCTCTTGATTGGCCACGCCAGACAGCATGATGATCGGCATCGAACCGAACCGTTGCCGCACCATGTGCACGAGGGCAACACCGTCGGCTCGCGGCATGGAGAAGTCGACGACCAGCGCATCGACCTCGTACTCCCCGAGCTGACTCAATGCCTCAGAGACGGAGCCGGCCGTGACCGTGGAGAAGCCGCTCGACGCCAAGGCGCCGGCCACAACCTGCTGTACGCCCTTGGAGTCATCGACAACCAACACACGGTGGACGGGACCGTGCGTCTGGCCGGCGGCGTCGCGCAACCGCTCGGCCAGCCGACCAGCATCTACGAGTAGCACCACATCCTCGCCGCCGAGCAGGGCCGCCCCGGTGACGGTCTGCGTCCCAGACAGCAGAGCTCCCAACTCCTTTGCTGCCACCTCGCGCGTGCCCACGACATCGGTGACGGCAAGCGCAGCAGCGCCGAGTGGTGTTGACAGCACGACGACGTGTTCTCCCGGTTCGGAGTGATCCAGACCGATCACCTCGCCGAATACCCCAAACGGCACGAAATCTCCGTGCCAATCCAGCTTCGTCCCGTCCTGTGTGACAGAGATCGATGCTGCGTCGATCGGCAAGACGTCGGCGACGGCTGCCTCAGGGATTCCCCATATCTGACCGCTGCACTCGACGAGCAATGCTCGCTGCAAGGCTCGGAACATCGGAACCGTCAATTTCACCGTCGTCCCGACACCCGGCTTGGTATCGAAGGTGAAGGTCCCATAGAGCTCCTCGGCGACCTCCTTGACACGAGCGAGGCCCGCTCCGTCTCCGGATATCTCGCCGGCCACCGTCTCGGTCGTGAACCCATCGAGATAGAGAAAGCCGCGGAGCACGTCCTCGGCTGCCTGTTCGGGATCGAGGACAAGATCGCGATCGAACGCGACGCGACGAACGCGGTCCCAGTCGACGCCGGCACCGTCGTCGGAAATGATGACCTCGAGTTGGGTGCCCTTGGCGGTGGCCGCCACCCGGAGCTGACCGACCGACGACTTACCGGCGGCCTCACGGACGTCGGCCCGCTCGATCCCGTGGGCGATGGCGTTGACCACGAGCTGTCGCACCGCATCGCCGAGATGATCGAGGACTTGACGATCGACGAGGAGATCTTCGCCAGAAAGGTCGAGAGAGACCTCGGTGCCCGTCTTCTTCGACAGGTAGCGCACCAGCTGGGGCAAGGTGTCGGTGATGCCCTTCAGCGGAACCGACGCCAGTCGCAGCGCCCCGTTTTCGAGCTCCATCGCCGCCCGGAGCATCGCGTTCATCGCTTCTGCGGATGCCTCGAGTTGATCGGCAAGCCGGGGGTCGACGTGTGCCGCGGAGCCGGCCAGATCGGAGCTCTTCTCGGTGGCTGCAGCCAGGTCGATGCGTATAGCGGCGATGTCGTTGATCAGTCGAAAGAGCCCGCCTGCATTGACGAGGACGGACTCTTCGGAAGCCCACGTCTGGAGTGCGCCGACGAGGCCTCCGAGGTCGTAGGTCATGGACTCGTTCGGCACCTGCGCCGTTGGCTGCTCGGCGGGGATGGCGACCGGAAGCACCGACTCCTGGACATCGCTCGGGACCGGCGCCGGGCCGGAAACGGGTTCGTCGACCGATTCATTGCCGGTTTGGGAAGCGTCGACCGGGACCGGAACCGGAATATTCTCCGGACTCGAGACCAGCTGGCTCTCCTCGGTGGCGTCGAAGACGATGGGTCCGTCTTGAGCTCCGGTGGCGAGCAGAGCTGCAAGATCGACCGGGCCGCCGGGCGCCACGGGCGGGGCGGCAGGCGCGGGTGCGGGCTCCGGTGGCGGATCGTCCTGACGGGTCTCGGCCCCGGGTTCGGCCACATCGAACTGCACCTTCTGACGGACCGGGTTTACTGACGCCTCCTCTCCGTCTCGAGTCGGTTCAGGCAGCTCTCCGGGAAGGTCGATTCCGTCAAGAGCTTGAAGGACCCCATGCATGCCCACTGCGATCGGGGCGGCATCACCCTGCGAGTCGGGGAGGATCTCGGCGAGACGGAGAAGAGCCTCCCCGAGGGCGGGGAACGGATCGAGTTCGCCACGCTGAATCCAGCGCCAGATGTCCTCGCACATAAGCCCGGCAGAGGCGACGTCGTCGTAGCCCATGACGCGACCAGTGCCTTTGATCGTGTGTCCCTCGCGAGCCATGTCGCTTGCGACGTAAGCCACGTCCGACCCCTCGCGCATCGAGCGCGCCCCCTGCTGGAGGTACGCCGAGCGCTCGGTCAACTCGTTGACGAACAACTCATGGAGTTCAGCGTCGCTGCTCATGTCCACCAGGGCCGCTCCAGACGCCTGTGAGGTGCCCTCATGGATTTGATATCGGCGTAGAGCCGTAACCCTTGAGCCGTAAGCGTTAAGCGAGGATCGGCCCTATTCCCATTCGATGGTCCCCGGGGGTTTCGAGGTCACGTCGTAGGCGACACGGTTGATCCCGGGAACCTCATTGATGACCCGCGAAGAGATCACAGCGAGCAGCTCGTATGGCAGCCGCGCCCAATCTGCAGTCATCGCGTCCTCCGAGGTGACAGCCCTGACGATGAGCGGGTAGGCGTAGGTGCGGCCATCGCCCTGGACTCCCACGGTTCGGATCGCTGGAAGCACACCGAAGGTCTGCCACAACTCACCGTACAGCCCGGCGCGGTGCACCTCCTCGAGGATGATCGCGTCCGCCCTGCGCAGAAGGTCGAGGCGCTCCACGGTGACCTCTCCGATGATGCGAACGGCAAGGCCCGGTCCGGGAAACGGCTGTCGCCAGACGATCTCCTCGGGCAGTCCGAGTTCCTCACCGACGGCTCGCACCTCATCTTTGAACAGGTCGCGAAGTGGCTCGATCAGCTCGAGCGACATATCGTCCGGAAGGCCGCCGACGTTGTGATGGCTCTTGATCTTCGCCGCGTCCTTTGTACCCGACTCGATAACGTCCGGATACAGCGTCCCCTGAACGAGAAAACGCGCCCCGGACAGTTTGCCAGCGACCTATTCGAAGATTCGGATGAAGGTTTCGCCGATGATCTTGCGTTTCTGCTCCGGATCTTTGACGCCTGCAAGCGCCTCCAAGAACCGATCCTCGGCCTTGACGTGGATGAGGTTCACCGGGAACGAGCGCTGGAACGTTTCTTCGACTTGTTCGGCCTCACCCTGGCGCAGCAGCCCGTGGTCGACGAATACGCAGACGAGTTGATCGCCCACAGCCTTGTGAACGAGTGCGGCAGCGACGGAGGAGTCAACGCCTCCCGACAAGCCGCAGATCACAGTGCCGTCTCCGATGGAAGCCCGCACCGAGGCAACGGCCTCTTCGATGATTCCGACGTGGGTCCATGTTGGACGGGCGCCACAGACTTCGAAGAGAAAGCGCTTCAGGATGTCCTGGCCGCGCTCGGTATGTACGACCTCTGGGTGGAACTGAACCCCGTAGAGCGATCGCTGTACATCCTCCATCGCAGCGACGGGCGAGTCAGGGGTTGAGGCCGCGATCGAGAATCCGGGCGGCGGATCGGTGACGGCGTCGCGATGGCTCATCCACACCTGCTGCTCGACCGGCAGCCCTTCGAAGAGCCGGCTATCCGCCGTCTTCGTCAGCCGGGCGGGACCGTACTCTCCGACGTCGTTGTTGACTACGACGCCGCCGAGGGACTCGGCGATGACCTGATGGCCATAACAAATCCCGAAAATCGGTATCCCGAGCTCCAGCACCGCCTCGTCGATGTGATAGGCATCGTCTGCGTACACCGATGCCGGACCCCCGGAAAGAACGATCCCTACCGGATCCATCGCCTTCACCTCGGCTGCAGTGACGTCGCGGGGCACGATCTCCGAGTACACGTGCGCTTCGCGGATACGCCGCGCAATGAGCTGGGCATATTGGGCACCGAGGTCGACAACCAACACGCGGTCGAAGTCGCCACCCGACGCATGACCCGACGACCTGTGAACCGCCACGGACGCCGTCAGCCCATCCCCACGTGTTGTGACCGCTGCAGCTGCTTGCCTTCGGACTGCATGGCTGGTGCCACCATGACCTCGGCCTTCTGGAACTCTTTGACCGATGCGTAGCCGGTCGTCGCCATCGACGTGCGCAATGCACCGAACAGGTTGCGCCTGCCGTCGTTCTCGTGTGCCGGGCCGAGGAGTATCTCACGCAGGGAACCGAGCGTGCTGACCTCGACTCGCGACCCACGAGGAAGCGTCGGGTGGAAGGTCGCCATGCCCCAGTGATAGCCGAGACCGGGAGCCTCCTGCGCGGCGGCGATGGGTGAGCCGAGCATGACCGAATCCGCCCCACAAGCGATGGCCTTGGCAACGTCTCCTCCTGTGCGCATGCCCCCATCGGCGATCACGTGCACATATCGGCCGGTCTCCTCCAAGTACCGGATCCGGGCGCCGGCGGCATCAGCAATCGCAGTGGCCTGCGGAACGCCCAACCCGAGGACTCCCCTCGTCGTGCATGCCGCCCCGGGCCCAACGCCGACCAAAACGCCGACGGCACCCGTCCGCATCAGGTGGAGGGCGCCGCTGTAAGAGGCGCATCCACCGACGATGACCGGCATCTCGACGTCCCGAATGAACTGGAACAGATCGAGCGGCTCTTCACGGCTCGAGACGTGCTCCGCAGAAACCACCGTGCCCTGGATCACGAGGATGTCCAGTCCGGCGTCCTTTGCGGGACCGATGTACGACAAGACACGCTGGGGTGTCAGACTCGCTGCGGCGACAACTCCACCGTCCTTGATTTCCTGGACGCGTTTTCCCACCAGCTCGGCCTTGATCGGCTCGGCATAGAGGTCCTGCATCCGCCGAGTCGCCTTCTCTTTCGGCAGCGACGCAATCTCCTCGTAGATCGGCATTGGGTCGAGGTAGCGTGTCCACAAACCTTCGAGGTTGAGCACTCCGACACCGCCGAGGTGGCCGAGCTCGATCGCCGTGCTCGGGCTCACTGCAGAGTCCATTCCCGATGCCATCAGAGGTAGCTCGAACGAGTAGGCGTCCATCTCCCAGGTGAGATCCACGTCCTCAGGATCACGCGTCCGACGGCTCGGGACGATGGCTATGTCATCGAATCCCCAGGCGCGTCGACCGGACTTGGCGATGCCGATCTCGATCTCCACGAATTCCTCCAAGGTGTGCCGGCACTGGTGTGGCGATGGTACCGACATGCCGGACCCGCCCGGCTGTACGTTTTCGCGTCACAGCTTCCCGAGACCGACAGCCCTCCGCGCCTGATCCTGATACAGCTCGGCCTTCTGCCGCGCGTCGAGGGCACCCTTCAGGAGGACACGCGCCACCTCCGTATTGTCGAGATCGCGGTAGCGACTCCGGAACGGAGCGAGCTCGGTGGCGATCGCCTCGGCCACCGCGTCTTTGAAGGTCCCGTATCCGCGCGACTCGTACTCGGTTGCGATCTCGTCCACCGATCGGCCGGTACACCCGCTCATGATGTCGAGCAGATTCGACACGCCGGGTTTCGCTTCCAGGTCGTACCGAACGGTTGGCTCCGAGTCGGTGACGGCCGACCGGACCTTGGTACGGATCTCGTCGGGCGAATCGAGGATGTTGATCCGGCTCTTGGGGTTCTCGTCGGAACTGGACATCTTTGCGGTGGGCTCGGTCAATGACATCACCCGGGCCGTGGTCTTCGGGATCAGCGGGTCCGGGATCGGAAAGACATCCCCGTACCGATTGTTGAAACGTTCCGCCAGATCACGCGTCATCTCGAGGTGTTGCTTCTGATCCTCCCCAACGGGCACCAGTTGGGCGTGATAGAGAAGAATGTCGGCAGCCATCAAGACCGGATAGGTGTACAAACCCACGTTGGCCGGAATGCCTCGCGCCACCTTGTCCTTGTACTGCGTCATGCGGTTGAGGACTCCCGTCGGCGTCAACGTTCCCAAGATCCAGGCCAGCTCAGCGTGCTGGGGTACCTGGGACTGCATGTAGAGCAGGGAACGCTGCGGATCGATACCGAGGGCCAGCAGAACCTTCGCCGTCTCCAGCCGGGTCGTCGTGAACTCCTCCGGATCTGTGGGATTAGTCATCGCGTGAAGGTCGACGATGCAATAGACGGTGTCGTATTCGTCCTGGAGGGCGACCCAATTGCGAAACGCGCCGAGATAACCGCCGAGGTGCATGGTCCCCGTTGGCTGCACTCCGGAGAACACCGTCTTGCGCTCTTCTGTCACCGTTTGTCCTCTCGTCGACACATGACTCCGTCACTCCGATCCTGATACAACAAACGCCGGGGTTCTCGACCCCGGCGTCGCGATTGAACAACTGCGCGGGATCCTCAGGTCCCGAGCCACCGCGTGCGATCTATCGTCATCACGGCGTCGGAGCGTACCCACGGCCGGCACGTTGAGCAACACCAATCCAACGCACTCCGCGTCCCTAACATTCACAAACCCGATTGCACGAAACGAGCTGGGTCTCTTGCTGGAACGGGAAAACCGCCCCATCACGCTCCGACCGCCGGAGCGCTTGCCTTACATGCCGGGCCTCGATGGGCTGCGTGCGATCGCCGTCATGGCGGTGCTGTTGTACCACGCCGCCATCCCGTGGATCCCGGGTGGATTCCTCGGTGTCGATGTGTTCTTCGTCATCTCCGGATATTTGATCACGTCGCTCTTGCTACTCGAATGGCAACGCAACGGAAACGTCAACCTGACTGCGTTTTGGGCGAGGCGTTTGCGCCGGCTGCTTCCCGCACTGATCACCGTTCTCGTGGTGACATCGACATTTGCGATGTTCTTCGCCCGCGATGCCGTCTACCGGCTCGCCGCCGATGCGACGGCAGCCATGGCCTACATTACGAACTGGTTCCTCATCTTCCGCGGCGAGTCCTACTTCGAGGCCTTTGCTCGGCCGCCTCTACTCCGCCATCTCTGGTCCCTGGCAGTCGAGGAACAGTTCTATCTCGTGTGGCC
>JAUVPA010000023.1 GCA_030598905.1 Acidimicrobiia bacterium | reverse complement strand
CGCTGTGCAGAACATCTGTCACGAGGTGATGGCGGGTACCGGATTCGAGGGTGTGTTCAACCTGGCGATGGGTCCGATTGATCCGGTCGGCAACCTCATGGTCGAGGACCACAGGTTGCCCCTCATCTCGGCGACGGGATCGATCCCGATGGGCGCCAAGGTCGGAGCCAAGGTTGCCGGTCGACTCGGCCGGTCCCTCCTCGAGCTGGGCGGCAACAACGCGATCTCCGTGATGGAAGATGCGGACCTCGACCTCGCCGTGCGGGCGTCGCTGTTCGCCGCGGTGGGAACCACGGGGCAGCGGTGCACGTCGCTGCGCCGTCTCATCGTCCACCGCGAGGTTTCGGACGACCTGGCGAATCGACTCGTCGACGCGTACTCGACGGTCGCGATCGGCGATCCCTTGGAAGAGGGCACGTTGATGGGGCCGAAGATCACTGCGGAATCGGTGACGAGCGCCAAGACCGCGCTCGACATCGCAATGGAACAAGGCGGAGAGTTACTGACAGGTGGCAACGAAGTCGACGGGCCCGGTCACTTCTTCGAGCCGACGCTGGTCAGGATTCCCAAGGATGCCCCGATCGTGCAGGAGGAGACCTTCGCTCCGATCATCTGGTTGATCGAGGTCGACTCGTACGAGGAGGCGATCGCCGTCCAGAACGGTGTTCGTCAGGGCCTGTCGTCGGCGATCTTCACCGATTCGGTGCGCACGGCGGAGCGGTTCCTTTCGGCGGAGGGCTCCGACTGCGGCATCGCCAACGTGAACATCGGCACTTCTGGGGCTGAGATCGGCGGTGCCTTCGGCGGCGAGAAGGAAACCGGGGGAGGTCGCGAGTCGGGTTCTGACTCCTGGAAGGCGTATATGCGCCGCCAGACGGTGACTATCAACTACTCCGGTGAGCTGCCGCTGGCCCAGGGTGTGGAATTCGGATAAATCCCCATCGTGCGTGCATACGAGCACCTCTACGGTTCCGCTATGCACGCACGAGTTGGTCTGAGATCAGCCGAATCGGTAGCCGACCGAGCGCACCGTCGTGATCCAGGAAGACCGCTCTTCACCGAGCTTGGCGCGAAGGCGGCGCACGTGGACGTCGACCGTTCTCGAGCCCCCGAAGTAGTCGTATCCCCAGACCTTCGCCTGGATCTGTTCCCGGCTCCACACCCGATTGGGGTTCTCCACGAAGAAGCGGAGCAACTCGTACTCCATGAACGTCAGATCTCGAGGCTCTTCATCGACGGTGGCTTGATAGGTCGCAGTGTTCAGTTCGAGGTCGCGGAAATGGAGGATTGGATCGGATTCGTCTCCTGGCGTGGCGAGTGAGAGCCGTCCGAGACGCACGCGCAGCTCCGACTTGTCGATCGGTGTGAGCACGAAGTCGTCGAACCCTTCCAGGTCATCGAGGTCGCCGGTGTGGGTGCGGTCCACGACGAGGAGCAAAGGCACGGCCTGGTCCTCTCGCAGCTTGCGGGCGACGGCGATGGCGAGGCCGGGGTCCTCACCGAGTTCAACCACTGCAGCCGACCAACCGAACTCGGGCTCTCGCTTCTGAGCATCGACTACGTCGGACACCGGGACCGGTCGATAGCCGCACTCGATCAACGCGCTCGTGAGGGCGCTCGAAGGAGTCTCGGGATAGATGGCTATGTACATGGCTACAGAACCGGGAGGTACTCCTCCAGCTCGTATCGGGACACGTGGCTCTCGTAGCGAGCCCACTCCCGCTTCTTGTTGCGCAGAAACCACTCGAAGACGTGCTCGCCGAGCGCCTTGTGGGCTAGCTCAGATCTCTCCATCGCGTGAAGAGCGTCCGAGAGATTCTGCGGCAACCGGTGCACGCCGCTGGCCTCACGTTCGCTTTCGGACATGCGGAGCACATCGGCGCCCATCTCCGGCGGGAGGGGATAGTTGTTCTCGATCCCGGCAAGGCCTGCAGCGAGAATCATCGAAAAGGCGAGGTACGGATTGCAGGCGGGATCGGGCGATCGGTACTCGATTCGGGTCGAGTCGGCCTTGCCCTTCTTCGGTATGGGAATCCGCACCAGCGCCGTCTGGTCGTTGCGCGCCCAGGTCTGGTAGATCGGGGCATCGAACCCGTCGACCAGGCGCTTGTACGAGTTGACCCACTGGTTGGTGACCGCGGTGATCTCACGGGCGTGAGTGAGCAGGCCTGCGATGAAACCGTGGGCAACCTTCGAGAGGCCGTACTCGCCACCCTCCTCGTGGAAAGTGTTGGCGTCACCCTGGAAGAGGGAGAGGTGAAGGTGCATTCCCGACCCGTCGTACTTCTCGAGTGGCTTCGGCATGAAGGTGGCGTAGATGCCCGCCTCCATGGCGACCTCTTTCACCGCGAGGCGAGTCGTGACGACGTTGTCCGCCATCGTCAGCGCATCTGTGTGTCGCAGGTCCAGCTCGTGCTGGCTGGGAGAGACCTCGTGGTGAGAGAACTCCACCGGAATCCCGAGTTGCTCGAGGGAGACGATGGTCGAGCGGCGGTACTCCTGGGCGACGTCGAGCGGGGTGAGGTCGAAATACCCGCCCCGATCGAGCACTTCGGGTTCGGGTCCGGCGTCGCGGAAGTAGAAGTACTCGACCTCGGGGCCGACGTAGAAGCTGAATCCGAGTTCTTGCGCCCGCTGCAGGTTGCGCCGCAGGACATGGCGTGGATCGCCGTCGAATGGTGCTCCGTCGGGAGTGACGATGTCACAGAACATTCGGGCTACCCCGGCATCACCCGATCGCCAGGGCAGGATCTGAAAGGTCGTTGGGTCGGGCTTGGCCAGCATGTCGGCTTCGTGGGCACGGGAGAAGCCGTCGATCGCGCTGCCGTCGAAACCCAAACCCTCCTCGAGGGCGACTTCGAGCTCGGCCGGTGTGATCGCGAACGACTTCAAGAGCCCGAGCACGTCTGTGAACCACAGCCGCACGAGCCGGATCCCCCGTTCCTCGACGGTGCGGAGCACGTATTCCTTCTGTCTTTCCACTTTTTCGCGACCTCCCGAGGGACATCGTACGGCGGACCGCGCCGTGCGCCACCTCGAATCGCCACCTGAAACACAGCGTTCACACGGCGGTAACCGCGAAGAAACCGCCCAACACCATCCTCGAGAAGTCTGCTGAGCAACGGCATTCCTCAGCGGCTCCTAGCATCGACGTACACACGCGCACACGGAGGGATTCATGCCGTATCGAGCCGAGTACATCTGGATCGACGGCCAGACGCCGACGGCGAAGCTGCGATCAAAGACCAAGATCGTTCCGGACGGGGCGGAACCGCCCATCTGGGGCTTCGACGGTTCGAGTACCGAACAGGCCCCTGGCAGCCAGTCCGACTGTGTGCTTCGCCCGGTTCTGGTCAAACCCGACCCGATCCGCGGCGGAGACGACGTCCTGGCGATGTGCGAGGTTCTGACGGTCGAAATGGAGCCCCATCCGTCGAATACGCGAGCGGCGTGTGCCGATGTGTACGAGCGATACAAGGATCACGAGCCTTGGTTCGGCCTCGAGCAGGAGTACACATTCTTCAAGGACGGCCGACCCCACGGCTGGCCGGTCGGTGGCTACCCGGCGCCACAGGGCGGCTACTACTGCGGAGTGGGCGCCGACGAGATCTGGGGCCGCGACGTCGTCGAAAAGCACACCATGGCCTGTCTCGAAGCAGGAATCGCCATCTCGGGTACCAATGCCGAGGTGATGATCGGCCAGTGGGAGTTCCAGATCGGACCGCTCGACCCCGTTGCTGTGGGCGACCATTTGTGGATGGCCCGCTGGCTCCTGTATCGGATCGCCGAGGACCACGACATTTCCGCACACCTCAACCCGAAGCCGGTGGAAGGCGACTGGAACGGTGCCGGGATGCACACGAACTTCTCGACTGCCGAGATGCGGGAGAACTACGACGCCGTCATCGCGGCGTGTGAGGCGCTTGGGAAGAAGGCAGACCTGCACATCGAGAACTACGGCGCCGGTATCCAACGACGTCTTACCGGCTTGCACGAGACTGCTCCGTGGACCGAGTACAACTACGGAGTGTCGGACCGTGGAGCGTCGGTGCGCATCCCGTGGCAGGTCGAGAAGGAGGGCCAAGGTTACATCGAGGACCGTCGCCCCAACGCCAACGCCGACCCGTACATTGTGTCACGGCTCATGACCGACACGGTCTGCGAGTACTTGGAGAACGGCACGGCCTAGTGGGTAGTCGGTCATCGGTAGTCGGTAGTCGGATTCCGATATCCGACTACCGACGTCTGAGCTCGGGTCGTGTAGCTTCGGAACGATGCGCATCCAAACCGGCCAGCTCATTGCCCTCGGTTATGGCAAGTATGTGAGATCTGATGAGGTTGTGGCCGTCGAACCGATCACCGAGGGGCGCGGACCTGGACGGCGGTCGTTCGTATGGGTGCGCGGCGTGCCCGATGCGATGGTGGCGTCACGGGCCGAGGGATCGATCGTCGACGACCTCGTAACGCCGGCAGATGAAGCGGCACGGATGAAAGCGCAGCGCTCCGTGTTGCGCAAGATGGTCAAGGTCCTCGAATCTGCATCCCCGGGCGTCCGCCGCGTACTCGACGAGGAGACCGATGTCGACCTTGCGGATCTGATCAGTGAAGCCACTCAAGTGCTCGGCTGACTATCGGCTCCCGGGCCATCGTCAGGAGTCGGCCGTCGGAACCTCGATCTCGGAGGAGCGATGACCGCGATCTGATGACGGCCGGTGTGCAACCTCCGCCGGTCCCGATTGACTCGACTGCATCTCGGCGAGGTGAGCCTCCAGGTGGAAACGTGCCTCACGTGCCGCTTCGTCTGCCTGGAGCTTCTCCATCAGTCGCTCCCACTGCTCCGGCGTCGGTTCCGGGAGCCGGTATGCAGCGACGGTGACCGCAGGGAGGTCGAGGCGGTAGTCGTGGCCGGTGGCCCGGAAAACCCCGGGCGTCGGGTTCGTGGCGTTGATGGCATCGATGATGCTTTGCATCCCCGTGATTCCCGGCATCCAGCGTTGGTGGGGAGAGATGTTGGGTGGGCGATGGTTTCCCAGCCAATCCGGCTGTTTGTAGAGGATCTCGTGGCTCAGGTGTGCAACCGGATCGTTGTAGTGGGTCAGCATCACGACCCGTCGATCACCATCGGACTCCCGTGCCAATTGCTCGGCAGAGTCCACCTCGGCGGCATCGCCGGATGAGAAAGACTCGTGCTCTGCGAGAAACTGCTGACGCCACTTCGAGTACCACGGCGTTCCCACCCACAGCGCGAGATCGACTCCGAGATCGTCCAGCCCGCGGGTGCCGACGTCGATGAACGCGTCCTGACCGGCCCAGGCGCCGAGGCTCTCCCCGTAGACGACAACACGAGGCCGTTTGCCTTCCGGGATGAGGTCGAGATCCTCCTGAATGGCACGGAGGAGAAGGCGATGGTGCAAGGCGCCCGATCGCGTCTGATGAAGGGCGAGAAGCGAAGGGAGCCTTGCATACTGGACGGCGACGGTGGCAACGTCTCCACGAAGGACGAAGTCGGCGACCTCCATGGGGAGTGTGTCGACGAATCCGGTGCCGGCAGGGCACGAGACGATCAGCAGCGCTCGTTCGTACGCCCCGGTTCGCCGCAGCTCATCCATGGCCATTTCGACACGGGACTCGGCATTGCGTGCTGAGTCGTATCCGACGAATACGCGCACGGGTTCGGCGATGGCCTTTCTGCCCATCACCGCCTCGATCTCCTCCGCCGTCGGCACGTTGGTGATGAAGCGTCGTCCCTGACGCCCAAGTCGAGCGAACGGCAGCGTCGATCCGGGACCACCGGTACGTGCTGAGGACTCTGGAGGCCTGTCGTATCCCGGATCCATCACCCGGTCGTACAGGGCGAGCCCCCTCGTCAGCGCTCGATAGGTCGAGTACGCGCCGAAGCCCCATGCGGCCGTGCCGAGGCCCCTGCCGACGAGGCGGGCAGGCGTTTCTGCAAGGCCCGTGCGTTTCGTGAGATTCCTCGCGATGGCGTTGCCGCTGGCTCGGTACCCCGTGATGAGTGCTCCGAGGATTCCGAGAACGCCAACACCCTCGACGATGGCGCGGGTGGGTTGGGGCGCCGGCCGATCGAGTTCGTCACGTTGTGCCTGCTGGGCCTCCAGGTTGGATTGGATTGCCCGGGCGGCACCGACTGCCGCGGCGACGCCTGTGACGACGCCTGCGATAGACCTACCCCTCGAATCGCGAACGGCCGCGACGGCTGAGGCAGAGGTGGCACCTGCCGCGGCAATTCCCGCCACAGTTCGCACGGTGGGTCGCCAGTTCGCCTCGCCCGATCGCGCCGGGATCGCGGTTCGCAACACGACGCCTGCGCCAACAGTCGCACCGAGGATCGCGAGGTCGCCCGGCACGAATCCGGTCCGTGCTACCAGGCCGTACATGCCGGTGCCGACGGCCCAGCCGAGGGTTGCGCTCGACCCTGTGACGAACGCTTGGTGAGTCGTGTTGCGGGGCATGAGAGACGGTCGAAAGGACTCGACGGCGGCCACACCGGCAAGGGCTGCCCCTGCCCACAGTTCGGGGCGGTTCCACCAGTATTGAGAGCGGTCGGAGATCGGAGCCCTCCTCCTACTGCGGTGTGGCCTGCCTCACGACCTCGAGCTGGGCGAGGAAGGCGTCGACGCCGATGTTGTAGTTTTCGACAGCCTCTCTGCGCGCGGTCCCATCGTCTGGTGCTAGCAGCCCGTCGAGGACTGCCTCGGCGAGGGTGACCAAGTCCTGAGACAACGTTTTGGTTTGGGGCCAAGTGTCCTCGTATGGCTCCGGGACCGAGGTTGATGAAACCTCGTTGGCAAGTTGCTGCTGCGCGTCGATGACGGCCTGGAAGTCTTCCTCTGTCTCCTGGATGGAGACCCCGGTTTCCTCGCGGTTCTCCCAATCGTCGTTGACGTGGTTGAGATCGTCTCGGAGGGTCTTGGCCGTCTCCTCGAACCTGTCGACCTCACCGAGGAAGGCGCGGATGTCGGCGGGGAGTGTTGTCGTGGTGGTTGTTGGCAACGTCGTCGTGGTGGTGCTCGACGTGGTGGTTGTTGTGCTCTCCACGATGTCGGCGGCAGGAAGGGCCCTCACGAACACGACGGTGAAGCCAATGAGGGCGGCGATCACGACGGGGAGAATCCACCGACCGTGCTTGGGATCTTGCTTGCTCACGGCGAGGAGAATACAGGCGTCGGGTGTCGGGCATCAGGTATCGGGAAGAAGACCGGAACCTGATACCTGAAACCTGAAACCAGCAGACTCCTAGCCTTCGCACAATGGATCTTCGAGGCCGCGTCGCGGTCGTCACCGGCGGAGGAGTGCGAGTTGGCCGTGCGATCGCTCTCGGTCTCGCTGTCGCGGGAGCCGACGTGTTTGTTCACTACAACCGTTCGGCAGAACCGGCAGCTCAAACAGCAGAGGACGTGGAGAAACTCGGCGTGCAGGCCTCCACGGGTTCGGCCGACCTCTCGGACCCGGCTGCAGCACGGGCCCTGATCGGTCTGGCGATGGCCGCCCTCGGTGCTCCGTCCATCCTGGTCAACTCGGCATCCGGTTTCCCCGGAGACACACTCAGCGACGTGACGGCTGAGGGTTTCGAGCGAACCCTTCGTTTGACCCTGGCGGCGCCGGTGTTCACGACTCAGGCGTTTGCCACCGCGCTGCCGGCCGAAGAGCATGGCGCCGTCGTGAACATCACGGACGTACGGACCCAGCGGCCCTATCAGAAACACTTCTCGTACATCGTCGCCAAAGGGGGCCTGGACACGTTCACCCGGACGGCGGCTCTACAGCTCGCGCCTCGAATTCGCGTCAATGCAGTTGCATTGGGCGTGATCCTGCCGCCGCCGACTGAGGACGACTCGTACGCCGAGCAACTAGCCGCTCAGCTGCCCGCGCAGCGAGTCGGTGGTGTGGAGCCGGTCGTCGATGCGGTGATCCATCTCTTACAGAACGACTTCTTGACCGGAGAGATCATCCGAGTTGACGGTGGTGGACACCTTGTCTGAGCTCGATCGCGTCCAGATCAAAGACCTGTCCGTGATGGGGATCATCGGCATCAACCCCGACGAGCGCCTGGAGCAGCAAGAGATTCTGGTCAACGTCACTCTGTGGGCGGATACCGGGCCCGCCGCAGCCTCCGACGCTATCGAGGATGCCGTGAACTACAGGACCATCAACAAAGCCCTCATCGCTCACCTCGAAGGTGGTGCCCCGATGCTCGTCGAGCGGCTGGCCACGGAACTCGTCGAGATCTGCTTCGAGACGGATGGAAGGGTGCAGGAAGTCGAGATGACCGTGGAGAAACCGGGAGCGCTGCGCCATGCTCGGTCGGTCGGGATCACGATCAAGCGGAGGAGACAAGACAGTGACGGTTGAACGGATCGACATGAGTGAGGACGGAGATCGCTCGTTCACCAACGTAATCGTCTCGGTTGGCTCGAATATCGAGAAGGAACGCCACATTCCAGAGGCGATCCGTCGACTCCGTCGCCACCCGGACATCGTCGTCAGACGCGTGAGCCGAGTGTTCGAGAGCCCACCGGTTGCCGGTCCGGCAGATGCTCCCGACTTCTTCAACGTCGCCGTGTTTGTGTGCACCGAGCTGACCGCACCTGAGCTGCGTGAGGAGCTGCGGCACATTGAGACCGCCATGGGACGAGTTCGCACCGAGGATCGAAACGACCCGCGTGTCATCGACCTGGACATCACGTATTACGGCGGAAGCACCGAAGAGTTTGGGAACTGGTCGGTTCCCGACCCCGAAGCAGCGACCGAGGCTCACGTGGCCATCCCCGTCGCCGACGTTGCTCCGGAATGGATTCACCCCCTTTCAGGTTTGACAACAAAATCCATTGCTGAACGACTCGAGGGCAACGAGGTAGAACAGATCATGGCCATCCGACTTTCCACTCCGTACGGATTACGCAGCGCCGACGACTTTGACGAGGTCGGCGAAGTCTACGCGCCGAAGCTGGAGTCACTCGTTCGTGAGCAACTGCTCGAGATTGGAGAGGATCCCGACCGAGAAGGACTCGCCCGCACCCCTCTGCGTGTCGCCAAAGCGATGGATTTCCTCACCAGTGGCTACAGCACATCGCTTGAAGAGGTCGTGAACAACGCGGTGTTCGATGCCGAAGGGGCTGAAGAAATGGTGGTGGTCAGAGACGTCGAGTTCTACTCGATGTGTGAACACCACATGCTGCCCTTCTTCGGCACCGCGGCCGTGTCCTATCTGCCCAAGGGCAGCATCATCGGGCTCTCCAAGATCGCCAGGATCGTTGACGTGTTCGCCCGCAGGCTCCAGGTACAGGAGCGCCTCACCAATCAGATCGCCGACGCCATGGGCGAGATCCTCGAACCCCATGGGGTCGCAGTTGTGATGGAGGGCAAACACCTGTGCATGATGATGAGAGGCGTCCAGAAGCAGGACAGCTCGATGATCACCAGCGCCATGAGGGGTTGCTTCAAAGACGACGCCAGGACGCGCAGCGAGTTCCTGGATCTGATCAAGAACTGACGCCTCGTCAGGCCCCGGGTTTGAGTAGCCTCGACATATGCTCACCGACACCCGGGGGCGTCCGTTGCGGGATCTCCGTATCTCGATCACGGACCGCTGCAACTTCCGCTGCACATACTGCATGCCGAAGTCGGTCTTCGATCGCGACTACCAATTCCTTCCGCGAGCGGAGCTGCTCACGTTCGAGGAGATCGACCGTGTGACCGGGTTGTTTGCCCAACTCGGAGTTCAGAAGCTGAGAGTCACCGGCGGCGAGCCCCTGCTCCGGCGTGGGGTGGAAGACCTCATCGGCAGGCTCTCTGCGATCGAGGGCATCGACGATCTCGCGCTCACCACCAATGGCTCATTGCTGGCGAGGAAGGCCGAGGGTCTGGCGGCTGCCGGTTTGAAGCGGGCAACCGTCTCGCTCGACGCCGTTGACGAAGAGACCTTCGCCCGGATGAACGATGTCGGATTCGACCTGAAGACAGTCCTCGAAGGAATCGAGGCTGCAGCTGCTGCGGGTTTGAAGCCCGTGAAAATCAACGCCGTCGTCCAGCGCGGAGTGAACGACAACACGATCGTCGACCTGGCCGGTCACTTTCGCAACACGGGGCACATCGTTCGTTTCATCGAGTTCATGGATGTCGGCAACGCCAACGGCTGGCGCCTCAACGATGTGGTGTCGGCACGCGAGATCCACGACGCGATCAACGACAGCTGGCCACTCGAGCCTGCCGAGCCAACACACCGCGGAGAAGTGGCATCGCGCTACCGCTACGTCGACGGTGGTGGCGAGATCGGCATCATCTCTTCGGTCACGGCGCCGTTCTGCGGCGACTGCACCCGGCTGCGCCTGTCTGCCGAGGGCAAGCTGTACACGTGTCTATTTGCGCACGAGGGTTTCGATCTCCGTGCCATGCTGCGCGGAGGCAGCGCCGACTTGGAGATCATCGAGGCGCTCGAGGCCTTGTGGCGGGCGCGAGCGGATCGGTACAGCGAGATCCGATCCGAGGTCACGGTGGCTCTACCCAAGGTGGAGATGTCATACATCGGGGGATAGGGGAGAAGAGAACCCCTCTCCCCACCACCGCCCTCACGGGCGAGCAGAAGACTCGCGGCACCATTATCGCGGATGCGCCGGTAGCGCCGCCCAGGCGGCTCGCGCATGAGAATCGCTCAACACTATTCACTTCAAGTGATGTCAATTGTATGTTGACGGTGTGGAGCCTGCCGCCGTCGCCGTCGTCGCGCTGGGCACCGTAACGGCCTCCTCCTTGGGGAGTGTGGCCCGGACCGTCGCTTCGGTGCGCCTGCCACGTTCGACGATTGGTGTTGTCGTGGGTCTGGCCTTGTTGGCGATCGCGGCTAAGCCGCGGATGGCGACGAGTGCAGAACCCCCGCCGGCACACCGACTCGTCGGGCCCGTTCTCGCCGATCCGCCCGAGACCGAAGAGCCTCCGCGGGCAGTCGAACCGACGTACACCGTGGTGCGGGGGGACTCTCTGTGGCGCATTGCCTGTCACATCCTGCGTGAGCACACCGGCGCCGAGCCATCGGGAAGCGAAATAGCGACCTACTGGCCGCGGATCTACGAACGCAACCGTGATGTGATCGGCGACAACCCGAATCTGATCCTCATCGGACAGATCTTCGAGATTCCCGAGGTGTGACTGTGGAAGAAGAGGAGTTCGAGCACATTCCGTGGTCGCATCTCGCGACCCAGGACGACGACCGCAAGACCAAGCTGATCTACTTGGCCGTCGCGGCCGCAGCCGTCGCCGTAATCGGAGTCGTCGGCGCCCGCTGGTTCTTGGCCCCTCAGCTCGGCCCGGCCCTTCCCGTTGCCGTTGCAGAACCGTCGTCGTTCGCCTCGATCAGCGGAGAGTCGGTTGTCGAGACCAGCACGACGACCTCGACACGCCCCCTCAGTGAAGCCGATCTCATGGCAGCGGCGCCGCTGGCGAGTTTCGGGGCCGAGGCAATGGCGGCGATGAGAGCCGAATGGTTCGTCACCGACTACT
>JAUVPA010000015.1 GCA_030598905.1 Acidimicrobiia bacterium | reverse complement strand
GATGGCGCTTGACAAGGGCGAGTTCCTCATCGCGTGATTGATCGAACCAGTCCTCCTCTACCTCCAGAACCAAGTTGTCGCCCACTGCGACGAAGTGATCGGCAAGGCTGCCTTCGACGGCAGATCCACCTGTCGAAATGGCGACGACCTTCTCGGCCCCCAAGTTTGCATCGCCGGCACGCATCCCCACCAACGGCGAGCCAACTGCAACCACTCCCTCTGCAAGGCGGTTCGCGTACTCCGTTCCCGTCTCATTCCTCGGCGTCGCAGCGACGAGACCCAGGGTGGTCCACAAGTTACGAACGGCCGAGATGGACCCCTTGAAACTCAGGTCATCACCTTCCTCGAGCACGAGATCATCGATGACATCGACGTTCGCATCCGCCCTGACGAATCGAGTCAGCTCGGCCCCGTGCGGGTTGCCGAGCCCGGACTCGGCGAGCGTCTTGTTCGCCAGCGACGATCCGGCCGGGAGGAAGAACTCGCTGCTGTAGGTGGTGAGGCTCGCTGCTGCTTCAACCGACTCCCCAAGAGACCGCTCTGCGAGAAGCCTGCTGCCGATGAAGATCAAAAACGCGACTCCGAGCACTGCGGCAGGCAAACCCACCCGCGTCGGGAAGAAAATGCTGAGTTCTTCACCAAACTCGTTCAACACCAGCCCTGCGATGATGAGGTTTGTCGAGGTGCCTATGAGCGTGGAGGCACCGCCGAGAATCGATGCCGACGACACCGCCATATAGATCTTCGACACGGAGAGGCGGGCCGAACGCCCGAGGTCCTCGATGACCGGGACCAGCATGGCCACGATCGGTGTGTTGTTGAGAAACGCACTCCCCGTCGCCGTCAGCGGCTGGATCTTCAGGTTGGCTTCCCGCTCGCTCTCCGGCATGCCGACAACGAGCGAGATGATCAGAGATATCGCACCCGTTCGATACATACCCGCGGCCACAACGAACAGGACGACCACAGAGAGCACGCCTGAGTTGGCAAACCCGGCGAGCGCCTCGGGTTCGGTGGCCAGGTCGAGCGTGATGATCACCGCGACCAGGCCGGCAAACACGGCCCACGTTGGCCAGCGGCCCCAGATCAACAGGCCAAACAACACGACGATCACGGCGACAGTCAGCCACGCTTCAAAAGACATGCGCAGATTCTGCCAGGTAAACCGTCTTCCCGTTCTCGCGCAACCTCGCGCGCTGGCTACACAAGCACGGTGGGAGCCGACCGGAGCGACTCAATCGGACCCTAGGCCGCCGGAGTCTCCTCTTCGACAACACCAACCAGGTTGCCTGCAGGATCGGTGAACAGGCCGAATGTGACCGTGCCGGGGACTTCGGTCCGCGGCATCACTATGGCCCCGCCACTTCCGGCGGCCTTGGCGAGGTGCTCGTCGACGCTCTCGACCTCGATGTAGATCGTCTGGTATTGCGGCATATGCTCGTTGCCCTGGCCGACTGCTCCGCCGATACCGGTCTGCTCGGCGTCGATCATGTTGTAGCCGTCGAATCCGGGCACCGCTTCGGGCTTCCATCCGAACAGATCGCTGTAGAACGTCGTCAGCTTGTCACCGTCCGGCCCCATCAGCTCCCAGTGCACGACTTTGTGGCTTGCCATGTCCCTTCCCTTCTCTCCTCCGCGGCTCTATTCCGCGACTCTCACTCAACACGACGAACGGGGACGCGGCTACACGACACCTAGTTTTCGCGACATCCCTGCTGACAGTCACCTCGATCAGGCGGGTTGGACCGACACCTCTGTGGCCTTGATAGCTACCCAAGTCGGCACACCGGGTTCGACGCCGAGGTCCCGAACCGCAGCCTCCGTCAGCTCCACGGTCAGCTCGTGAGGCGCTCCGAGTTGGATGCGGACACGGTCACCGAGCGGCTCGACCACCGCAACTGTGGTCGGCCAGACATTGCGCGGGCTGCCATGGGGCATTTCACGGTGGAGCGAGATGCTGCGCGGATGGATCGTTACTAGGACATTGCCACTCACGCCCGAGTCCGCGATGTGTATTGGCGGGTCAACGCCAACGTCGACAACTCCTCCTGAGATCGTGCCGGTCAGAAGGTTGAGGCCGGCAACATCGGCCGCATACTGCGTCACGGGATGGCGCCGGATCTCGTCCGGCGTTCCCATCTGCGTCACCCTTCCGTTCTCGAGAACTACGACGCGATCGCCGAGCAGGAAGGCCTCTGCGGGATCGTGGGTGATCAGCATGCGGGGGCCGCCGAAGCCGGCCAAATGCTGTGCCAGCAGCCGACGCAGGTCAGAGCGCGTCGCAACGTCGAGAGCTGCGAGTGGCTCATCGAGAAGCAACAAGTCGGGTTGCACCGCCAGGGCACGAGCGAGTGCGACGCGCTGCGATTGTCCACCCGAGAGCTGGCCCGGTTTCGAGTTCCGCTCAGCGCCGATGTGCACCCGCTCGAGCCATTCACCGGCCACGCGGCGAGCCTCCCGGCGGGTGGCGCCGGCGCTCTCCAGCCCGAAGGCGACGTTGTCGACGGCGGAGAGATGGGGAAACAGAACATGATCCTGAAAGACCACTCCGACAGACCGTTGCGCGGGAGGCACGAAGACGGATGCATCGGGCCGGTCCAGCACGTGATCTCCCAAGCGGATGTGGCCCCGATCGATGGGGAGGATTCCGGCGATCGCCATCACGACCGTCGACTTTCCGGCGCCGTTCGGCCCGAGAAGAGCCACCGTCTCTTCGGCCTCGATGCCGATTGTCGCATCGAGGGCGAAGTTCTCACCCCGATCGACACCGATGTGGGAGTCGAGGTTCATCGAACCGGCCACCAGCGCTCGCGCAACAGAACGAGCACGGTGAGGGAGACGGCAACAAGCACGAGGCTGATCGCCACGGCTGCACCGCGATCCTGTTCGAGGGCGAGGAACACCGCCAGCGGCATCGTCTGCGTCCGCCCAGCGAGGTTGCCGGCGAAGGTGATTGTCGCTCCGAATTCTCCGAGAGCTCTCGCCCACGCCAGGACAAGTCCGGCGAGGAGCGAAGAACCGATGAGAGGCAACGTGATTCGACGAAAGACCCTCCATCGGCTCGCGCCTAACGTCGCCGCGGCAGCTTCGTAACGCTCGTCGAGGTTGCGCAGGCCGGCTTCGACGGTAAGGACCATGAACGGAAGAGAGATGTATGTCGTCGCGAGAATCACCCCCCACATCGAGAACGGGAGGAGGAAGCCGGTCGCCTCATACACCGGCTCACCGATCAACCACCGCCGCCCGAAAGCGAACAGCAGGGCCGCTCCACCGACCACGGGCGGGAGGACCATGGGCAGGATCACCAGGCCGCGAAGCAGCGCCTTCCCGCGGAATTCGGATCGGGCGAGCACCCAGGCCAGGGGCACACCGAGTACGAGCGACAACGCAGCCGCTCCCGTGGACGCGACCAGCGAGAGCCGCAGCGCGTCGACAACGATCCGGCTGGTCAAGAGATTGGCCAAGTCCCGCCACGGCGTCCTCGTGAGCAGCCCGACCAGCGGGAGAACGACCAATGCAGTGCCAAGCCCGGCAAGAACCAGCACGAGTGCAGGCGGCCGACGAGCGACGCGGCGCCGCGGTCTTCGAGAAGTCATGGCGTCGCGAACCCGTGCCGGCGGAGAATCGCCCCCGCCTCGTCGGACTGGAGAAACGCAACGAACGCTGCGGCCGTGCCCGACGCCGTGAGCGCGGCCACCGGATACGCCGCAAGCACATTGTCTTGGGCTGCAATCTCGATCCCGTTGATGAGGTCCGACCCGACGACGTCGGATCGGTAGACCATCCCGACATCGAGGTCACCTTCTTCCAGTTTCGTCACGAGGGCCCGGGCGTTTGGTTCATTGGTGTCGACAGCAGGGACGACGCCGGCCCCACCGAGAACCCGGCGCGCCAAGCTCCCACACGGCACGGTGGCGTCGCACAGACCAACGAGCAGATCACCGTCGGAAAGAGATCCCAAACCCGCGATGCCGCGAGGGTTCCCGGGGGCGACGCCGATCTCCATCGTATTGGCGACGAACACAACAGGGTCTGTGTGCGTGATCCCTGCGTCCACAACGGCCTCCATGTTGGCCAGATTCGCCGATGCGTAGACCTCGGCCGGAGCACCTTCGATGATCTGCACGCGGAGGGCAGAGCTGCCGGCGAAGCTGAAGACGACCTCCACATCGTTGACCGCTTCGAACTCCTCTGCGATCTCACCGAACGGTTTCGTGAGCGAGGCCGCGGCAAAGACGATGAGTACGTCTTCGCCGTCACTCGGCGAGGCGCACGCCGCGGCGAAGAGCATGACAGCGCACCACGTGGCGATCCACCTCTTCAGCTCATACCTCCGACGACTAGTCTCAATGAGACTAGTTGTGAACGAGAACCTCGACCGACTGTCGCTCACCGACTGGGCAGTGCTCGCGCTCCTCAAGGAGGCACCGGCCCACCCTTTCGCCGTCTCACGCCACCTAGCGCGCGACGGCGACCTCGGCCGCATCCTCACGGTGCGCCGCCCGCTGGTCTATCGATCGCTCGATCGCCTCGTCACCCTGGGCCTTGCCGTGCCGCAACGAACGGAACCCGGCAATGCCGGCCCTCGCCGCACGGTTCACCGCGTCACCCGTCTGGGACGAAGCAGGCTCTTACGCTGGCTCGATGAGCCGGTTCACAGTGTGCGCGACCTCCGCATCGAGTTCCTGCTCAAAGTCACACTGCTGCTTCGATCCGGTCGCACGGTCCAGAATCTCGTCGAGCGTCAAGCCGATGTTCTCGATCAACGACTGACCGAGGTCGAGATGCCGTCGGCCGAACACGATGTCGTCGACCTGTGGCGCAAACACAATGCCGCCGCCACCCGAGCCTTCCTCTCTGATCCCTTCTTCTCGGACCCCTCGGCGCCCGCTTGACCGGCGACTACCTCGATGTCATACGGGATGAGCCCGAGCCGGACCGACAACCTCCTCCACAGGACGCAGTTCTCGTTGGGGAGACCGCACGCGCCGAATCCACTTCTCCGTCTCGATCACGATCAGCACCACCAGAGCGAGCATGAGCGATGCCACCCACTGGTGGCCGGTCAGTTCCTTCGTGTCGAGAAAACGCTGGAAGAAGGCCAATTCCGTTGCAAGAAGTGTGAGAACGGCCGGGATCCCGAGGATCCACAGCGCCTTGAGGATGGGTGACAGGAGACCCGACTCAGGGTCGCGCCGAATGGCCAGGCCGCTGAACAGTGTCCCGAACGCCATCACCACGAACGCCATCGTCATTGAGGCGCTTGCGTTCGAGGGCGAGGGATCGTCCGGACCCCACAGCAGCGGAATCAGCGTCACGAAGAAGAGCGTCGATCCGTAGATCAGCCACCGGCTGACCTCCCATCTGTTCGCCAAGGTGACGCTCGGATCCCGAGGCCTTTGTTCCATGATGCCGGGATTGACAGGTTCGAGGATGATCACCACGACAGAGAAGCTGGCGATGAGGAAGTTCAGGAACAGCACCATCGACGGGGTGAGGGCCACACCGTTGTTGATGTTGAACAGGCTCGCCGCCAAGAACAGTGTCACAAGTGCGAGCAACTGGGACATCTGATACCGGACGTAGAGACTGACCTTTTGATAGATGCTGCGGCCGATTTCGACGGCGTGGACCAGCGTTCCGAAGTTGTCGTCGGTGAGGATCATCTTGGCCGCTTGTTTCGTGACCTCGCTTCCGCTTCCCATCGCAACCCCGATGTCGGCTTGTTTGAGAGCGGCCGCATCGTTCACGGCGTCGCCCGTCATCGCGACGATCAGACCCTGCGCCTGCATCAGCTGGACCAGCCGAAGCTTGTCCTCAGGCGAGACGCGACCGAAGACGTGGAGATCGTCGAGCTCTTCGATTACCGCGGCATCACCGAGGCCCTGGAACTCGGTACCACTGATGGCGCCCGAGCCGAGACCGAGATCCTCACCGATGGCTCGGGCAGTGACGACGTGGTCCCCGGTGATCATCCGGACGTCGATTCCCGCCCGGTGCGCTACGGCTACGGCCTCCTTGGCTTCCGGTCGCAACGGGTCGACGATTCCGACCAACGCCACAAAGCGGAGCTGCTCGACAAACGGCATCGGATTGTCTCCTGCGGTGGCCGCGTCTTCCTCCGGGATGATCCGGGCGGCGAACGAGAGAACACGTAGTCCCCTGCCGGCCATGCGGTTGTTGGCCTCCTGAATCTCCTCCCGTACCAACTCGATCGGCACGACCTGGCCGTCTCCCCGCGATGCCTCTGTGCAGCGATCCAGGACCACGTCGGGGGCCCCCTTCGTGAGCAACACGAGTTTTTCACCCGCAGCCAGTGGAAGGCGATGAACCGTTGCCATGAACTTGTAGGCCGAGTCGAAGGGCACCTCCGCCAATCTGGGGTAGGCACGTCGAGTCTCCTCGGCGTCGATGCCGACCTTCGCAGCGAGCACAACGAGCGCCGCCTCAGTCGGATCCCCGACGATCGTCCCGTCATCGGCAACGGTGGCGTCGCTGTCGAGTACGAGACCGTAGGCCAGCGGCGCAAAGTCGGGCACTTCGGAACCGGCAACCTGAAGGATCGAACCTCGCTTCGAGTAGCCCTCCCCTTCGATCGTGAACCACTCGCCGTGGAAGTAGGCCATCGTTGCGGTCATCTCATTCAGAGTCAGCGTGCCCGTCTTGTCTGTGTTGATGGCACTGGTCGAGCCGAGCGTCTCCACATCGGTGAGATTGGTGACCACAGCCTTTGCCTCAGCCAGCTGCTTGGCGCCGTAAGCGAGCATGCCTTGCACGAACGTCGGCATGCCGGTTGGGATCGCCGAGATCGCCATCGCCGTACCGAGGAGAAGGAGTTCCTCGATCTCGAGGCCACGAGCAGCCCCGATCGCCACGATGATGGCAACGGCACCCCACGCGATGAGGCCGAGGATCTTTGTCAACCCGTCGAGTTCTCGCTGTAGCGGCGACCGGGTCCTCTCAACGGACTCGAGCATCGTCGCTATGCGACCCATCTCGGTCTGCATTCCGGTCGCGGCGACGACGATCGTCCCCGTACCACGCGTGACAGACGTGTTCTCGTACAACATGTTGATTCGGTCGCCAATGGCGACCTCTTCGTCCGGGAGAGTCGCCGCATCCTTGGCTACCGGCTGGCTCTCACCCGTGAGTGCAGCCTCCTGAGCCTCGAGCGTTGCCGAACGGACGATCCGACCGTCTGCAGGCACGATGTCGCCGGCCTCGACTCGGATGAGGTCTCCCGGTACGACCTCTGTTGCAGGAATCAATGCCAGAGATCCATCCCGCACAACGCGTGCCTGCGGCACCTGTAGTTTCGCCAATGCATCAACGCTTGCCCTCGCCTTGAGCTCCTGTTGAGTTCCGAGCACAACGTTGAGTACGACGAGAAGCCCGATCAGGATCGCGGTAGAGACCTGGCCGATGACGAGACTGATCACCGTCACACCAACGAGCATCAGGTTCATTGGATCGCGCAACTGGGTCAGCGCAATGGCCAGCCGAGAGGGCGGGGGCTCGGCCGTCAGCTCATTCGGCCCGTACTTGTCGAGTCGCTGGGCGGCCACCGTCGATGTGAGCCCACTGTTGCTGTCGGTGTCCAGCCGGGCTACTGCCGACCCCGCGTCCAAAGCAAACCATCGCGTGTCAGGCGACAAATCCATATGCAGCGTCCTCCCCGCCCCACGCTCCGAATCGGCCGTCACGGTACATCAGCGCCGCATACGTTGCGTGACGGCTCACTCTTGGTCGTGGTTTCCATGCTGCTCGGTCGTCGAAGACTCGACGTGGATGGTTCGGTCACGGTGTACGTGCCTGTCATCGACGTGTTTGTGGGCAGGATCATCGATGAGGAACTGGTCACCCTCGACGTGGAGAAGGTTCGGACCGTACGCCTCAGAGAGATGCTCCATCGTGAGGACGTCGCCGGGAGGACCCGAAGCCACCACTCGACCGGAGAGGAGGAGGACATGGTCTGCAACCCGAGCTTCCGGCAGGTCGTGCGTCGTCATGACGATCGTGCAGCCTCGTTCGTGCTCGTCATGGACCACTTGGTCGATCGCCTTGGCTGGCGGCAGGTCCAAGCCGGTCATCGGTTCGTCGAGGACGAGGATGTCGTGGTCCTGTGCAAGGCCCTGCGCCACAAACACACGCTGGCGTTGCCCACCGGAGAGCTCGTGAAGGTGGCGATCGACGAGATCGGTTACTCCCGTCCGCTCCATGGCATCGGCGACTGCGGATCGGTCTTCCCCCTGGAGACGTCCGTAGGCCCCGGCCGTCGAGTACCTACCCATCGTCACCACCTCCCCGACCGAGATGGGGAGGGTTTCATTGACCTTGGTGGTCTGGAGGACGTACGCGATCCGAGTTTGGCGACCATCGATTGGGTCCACCGTGATCGACCCGGAGATAGGAGCGCGCAGACCCGCTACGGCGTTGAGCAGAGTCGATTTGCCCGACCCGTTGGGACCGATCACCGCCGTGACCCCTCCGATCGGAATCGTGAACGTCGACCGATCGACCGCGATCTTCGATCCGTAGGCGAGGACCGCATCGACGGCAGTGATGGCTGCAGAACTCACGCACACCTCACACAACGACCCGCGATCTCGAGGGAGTGATCCGTTGGATGAAACGACGTCTTTGTGGCCACTTCGGCAATCAAATGCCGAAGTCGAGTCTCATCGTCTTCGCGAAGAGTGACGTCATCGACCTGGCCGCACACGACGCACACCAGGTGGTGATGATGCCCGGCAAGCCACTCGGCCATTTCGTATCTGGTGTGCGTTCCGGCGCCGTGGTGACGAGACACAACACCGGTCTCCTCGAGAACGGTCAGAGATCGGTACAGCGAAGAGAGTGGAACCGTGTGGTCGAGGTCGCCATGCAATTCAGCGGCGGAACGCGGTCCCTCGGATGCCATCAAGGCGTCGACCACCGCACGCCGGCCCGTCGTGTACCGGATGCCGTGTTGGCGCAACCGCGTCTCCACTTGCCGATCAACAGTTGCGGTTGTCATCACGGTCCCTTGCTGATTATGATTCTCAATATCATAGTAATGATTCTCATTCCAGGTTGCAAACGGGAACCCACGTGCGAACACGAACCTCACACCTCGGACTGAGCGCTCTCACCACGGCGGCGCTCCTCATTGGTGCATGCGGAACCGCGGACGACAGCGCGGACGGCTTCGTGGTGTTGGCAACCACAACGGTTCTTGGCGATATCGCTTCCAACGTGGCGGGACCTGAGGCAACCGTCATCACGCTGCTCCCGCCGGGAGTCGATCCTCACGACTACGTACCGTCCGCACGTGAGGTAGCGCAGCTCCAGTCTGCCGACCTCGTCATCGCCAACGGTCTCGGGCTCGAGGAGGGCCTCACCGACGTCCTGGACGCGGCGCGCTCCGACGGAGTCAACGTACTCGAGGTCGCCCCCAACCTTTCACCCCTTCGCCTCGCTCAGTCGGGCCGCGAGAGCGGAACCCACGATCCTCACGTCTGGCTCGATCCGCTCCGAATGGCACAGGCCGGCCGATTGATCGCCGAGAGGCTCACGGCCATCAGCCCCGGCGACTGGGAAACACGAGCGGAGGTATACGCGGCCGAGCTCAAAGCGGCGGACGACAAGATAATTGCGACGCTCGCAGTGGTGCCGGCCGACGGGCGGAAGCTCGTGACGAACCACGACTCACTCGGGTACTTCGCAGATCGATACAACTTCGCGATCATCGGCGTCGTGATCCCCGGTGGGTCGACCCTGGCCGAACCAAGCGCCGCGGACCTTGCCGCCCTCGTCGAGACGATGGCCGCCGCTGGTTCGACGACGATCTTCGCCGAAACAACTGATCCGTCTGTGCTTGCCGAGGCCGTGGCAGCGGAAGCCGGCAACCGTGTGGTTGTCATAGAACTCCATACCGGGTCTCTCGGTGGACCGGACTCGGGCGCCAACTCGCTGATCGACATGCTGGTGAGCAACGCCTTTCGGATCGCAGCGGCACTGTCACCATGAGCTCACCGATGCTCCGACGGATGTGACGCCGTGGACTGGTTGACGGCTCCGTTCGAGCTTGCGTTCCAACAGCGAGCACTCCTGGGAGGATCGCTGGCGGCGATCGCACTCGCGCTCGTCGGTACGTGGGTCGTCCTGCGCGGCATGACGTTCTTGGGCGACGCGTTGGTCCACGGCGTGATCCCCGGAATCGCTCTCGCCATCCTCCTCGACTTCAACGTCCTCATCGGTGCGGCGATAGCGGCGGTTGTGATGATCGCGGGCATCAATCTGGTTCATCGCCAGACGGCCTTCTCCGAAGACACCGGCATAGGCCTTCTCTTCGTAGGAATGTTGGGCATGGGTGTCATCCTGATTTCCCGATCCGACTCATATACCGGCAGCCTCACCGGGATCCTCTTCGGCGACGCGCTCGGTGTCACCCGCGGCGACATCGTCGTCCTGGGCACCGTCGCCGTCATCACGATCGGGGTGTCGACCCTCTTCTACAGGGCGTTCCTCGTCCTGGCCTTCAACGAGCAGAAGGCCGAGCTGTTCGGCCTGCGACCGCGGCTCTCCCACATCGTTCTGCTCGCGCTCATCACGTTGTCGATCGTCGGATCGTTTCAGACAGTTGGCACTTTGCTCGTCTTCGGCCTGCTCGTCGGACCGCCCGCAACCGCCGCGCTCCTGGTTCGAAGACTGCCGATGATGATGCTGTTGGCAGCGACGATCGGCGTAGGTTCGGTTGCTCTAGGCCTGATCATCAGCTATCACGCAGATACGGCGGGATCGGCAACGATCGCCGTCGTGCCGATCGTGTTGTTCTTTGTGGTGCTCGGGTCCAAGTCCGTACTCGCGGGCCGGCGTACACCCGCAACTTCCAGAGCGTCGGCCGGTTGAGCGCGCGGTTCGGGTCAGCACACAGCCTTCACCGTCGGGTAGGGATTGACGGCTCGTCCGCCGACGGTCATCCCAAAGTGGAGGTGGTTGTTTCCACGGGCGTTGCCCGAGTCACCGACATACCCGAGGATGGTGCCCTTCGCTACTCGCGATCCGCTGGAAACGTCCGAGTAGCCCAGCATGTGTGCGTAGTAGTACCGAATGCCGTCGTCGCCGTACACATAGGCGGTGATGCCACCCAAGCTGCTTCCACTGTGAACGACGCGGCCGTTCGTCACCGCGACCAGCGGGTTGCCCCGGCCCTGCGGACCGTACATGTCCGTCCCCTTGTGCCGCCGGCCCCCCGACCGGGGCCAACCCCAGGAGTCCACGAAGCGGGCGCCACCGAGAACCGGGCACACATTGCCGGGCGTGGAACTGGCGGGCAGACCGGCGGCTGCACCGCTCTTGCGGGCCTGTGCGGCACGCTGACGTGCCAGCTCAGCAAGGCGCTTGCGCCGCTGTTCCGCTTCATACCTCGCCCTGGCGTCCTCAGCCGCCGCATCTGCCCGGCGGTACTGGGTGGCGAATGCCTCCTGGGCATCCTCGAGTTCGGAGAGGGCGGCGCCGGCAGCGCTCTTCAGCACCTCGATATCGGCCTGGTCTTCGATCAACTCCACCTCGACGCGCTCCATCTCCCGTCGGAAGGCCGTGAGTCGATTCAGCGACGTGATCTTCTCGTCGGCAGCCCTCTCCACCAGCTCCTGGGACGTTATGAGGTCCTGCAAGGAGGGAACGAGGAATGCGGACCCGATGAGTGATCCGCCGGCGCCGAGGTAGGCATCGATGACAACCTCGCGGGCCGTCGTCTCGAAACCGTCGACTTGTTCCTCGTACTCCTCGATCCGCTGCTCGAAGAGACTGATCCGCCAGTCCAACTCGTAGAGCTCGCTGGACACGAGTTCGAAGGCGAGGATGGCATCGTCCACTCGCTTGTTCGCCGATACAAGCTGCTGATAAGCCGTGTCGCGCGCGGTTTCGGCGCGGTCTACATCACCTTGCGTTTGCGCGACGACGGGCGTCGCGCCCAACGCGACGGCTATGAGAGTGAGAAGGACTGTTGCCCAGCGAAACATATCCCAAAACGCTTCGGAGAGATCGAAGCCTATCTGGAGCGCCGGGTTGTGCGCCGTCCGGGCGACCCTCGAGCGCTAGACGGTGCCGTCGTCGTCCGGGTGGATGATACGTACGGCGACAACCTCGTCGCGCTCCACCTCGCGAACCTGCGCCTGCAGATCCGCCCGATAGTCCTCTTTCGCCTGATCCTCAGGGCTCAGGTCGATCGTCACTTCGACGTAGCGACCACCGTCGGCTTGGTTGCCCGATGAGTCGGAACTCCCGGCGACCGGACCGAATCCGGACACGTCGCGACGGCGGGCCGGCTTCGATACGTCGATTCGACGCTTCTCGTTCACCGTGGGCCGGCTCCGGCGCGGGCCATGCGATCGCCACGAGCGATTTCGGCGGCCGATCGGATGGGGGATGGATCGCTGAACGCCTCGAGAATCTCGTTCGTCAGCGATGTGTAGTCGTCGGCGATCCCCTGCGCCGAGGCCGACTTCGCTGGGCCAAGCTCGGAGAGGTAATGACGATCGATCTTGAGGAGCTCGAGTCGAGCTTCGCGTTCCGCCTCTTCCTCCTGCTCATACTCGATGGCGACGAGGCCGTCAGAACGCATGTCGTAAGCGGCGCGCTGGGAGTGCCGTATGGCCGTCTCGAAGACCCTCACGCCCTGGTGGAAGTCCTCCTCCAGCTCCTCGAGTACCTGACGCCGGAGGGCCGTGGCGTTGCGGGTGATGTCGAAAAGGACGATGCCGAGTAGCTGCAGCTTGGAGTTCGTTCCCGATGTTCGTGCGGCTCGCACTCGAGCGGCCATGACTTCCAGACCGTCCATCGAACCGGAGTCGAACTTGATTGGAACAACAAGGCAACGGGAGAGGGCGAGCCCTAGATCACCGAGCGATGCGTCGCCGGGTGGACAGTCGAAGACGACGAGGTCGTAACGATCGACCAGGGGAGCAAAGGCGGCATCCATTGCCTGAGCTGAATCGGCCCTGCCTCGCTCGTGGAGAACCTGCGCCAGCTCACGGGTCTTGCGACCGGCGGAGATTGCATCGAGGTGGGGGCGGACGCGCTGGACCGGTGGTCGGAGGGTCTCGCCGAACTGGACGGCTTTGGAGAGTGCCGCGCCGTCGTCTCCCATTCCGAGTTGCTGGTATCCGAGATCCGCACCCAGGTTTCCCTGGGGGTCGAGATCGACGACGAGGACTTCCCATCCAGAGTTGGCAGCGATCGCGGCGAGATTCGCGGTCAGGCTTGTCTTGCCGACGCCGCCCTTACCGTTGGCTATGGCGAGCGCTTGGTTCAACACGGTCGACTCCCTCTCGTGGGCTCCGTGCTCCGCTCTTGGCACCAGGCGCATCGGAATCGTAAACCCCTCCATCCCCAGAGTCTCGGATTTCACGACTCATGCCCCGTTCTTGCGTAGCCAACCGGCGTATATCGCCGCAGATTTACGCAAGAACGAGGCGTGTCAGACGAGAGGCGCGGCGGCGAACGGCACGCTGAATCGCAGGCACCAGATCAGCACCGACCGATGGACGTCCGGGTCGAATTCTGCGGGTAGCTCGTAGTTCTGCCCGCCCACGTTTCCCTTGATCTTGCCGAGATCGATGTACTCCGAAGGGCGTCCGCCGGGGTAGTCATCGTCGGCGAGAACCCATACATACAGGTCGGGTCCGTTCTGGATGTCGGTGTCGTCTTCGAAGCGCAGGACGTGGCGACCGTCCTGTTCGTAAACAGCGGCAGAGCCCTCGGCACGGTGGTCGATGCCGTAGAACGATCCCGAAATGACGACGGCTGGGCCCGTCGCAACAGGAGCCG
>JAUVPA010000193.1 GCA_030598905.1 Acidimicrobiia bacterium | reverse complement strand
TGAGATCGCCTTCGGTCAGAACATGACGTCTCTGACGATGGCAATGAGTCGCGCCCTGGGTGCCACGTGGCGAGAGGGAGACAACATCGTGGTCTCCCGCCTCGATCACGACGCCAACGTCTGGCCCTGGGTGCTCGCCGCTGAGGACTCCGGCGCCGATGTGCGCTGGCTCGACTTTGACCCTGAGCGCGGCTGCGTGCTCGACGTCGGTGCACTCGCCGATGTTCTCGACAATCGCACCCGTCTTGTGGCGGTTACCCGAGCATCGAATGCCGTGGGCACGATTGTCGATGTGAAGGCTGTTGCGGAAAGAGCTCACGCCGTCGATGCGCTCGTCTATGTCGATGCGGTTCACTTCACCCCCCATGGCGTCGTTGACGTACGCGACTGGGATTGTGACTTCCTGGTGTGTTCTGCCTACAAGTTTTTCGGGCCTCACACCGGATGCCTCTACGGGAAGACGGCACTGCTCGACAAGATCGACGCCTACAAGGTCCGACCGGCGCCTTCGGCACCGCCCGAGAAATGGGAGACGGGAACTCAGAGTTTCGAGAGCCTGGCAGGCATCGAGGCTGCAGTGAACTATCTCGCATCACTGGGCGAAGGCGCTCATCGGAGAACGAGGCTCGTTTCAGCGATGACAACCATCGGTGAGCATGAGAGGTCGCTCGCCGAGGTGTTCCTGAAGGGCCTCGGGTCGCTCGAGGGTGTGTCTCTCTACGGTCGGGAAACCTACGAGGGTCGGACACCGACGTTCGCCGTCGAGGTCGCTGGTCTTTCAGCAAGTGAAGTGGCCGAGGTCCTCGGAGAGCAGGGGATCTTCGTGTGGTCGGGTGATTACTACGCCGTCGAGGTCATGAAGCGGCTCGGGGTCCATCCCGAGGGCCTCGTCCGGATCGGATTTGTTCACTACAACACGCCGGAAGAGGTCGAACGTGTTCTCGATGCCCTGGCTGGGCTTACGGAGCAGTCTCGTCGCCCCCATCGGCTTCGGTGACGATTGGTGCCCTCCACTCGAGTGTCGTGTCGGCGTTGGGTTCCATCAGATAGGCGAGCTCTTCCCGGGATTCCCCCGTTCCGAAGACCGTGACCGTGTCGCCGATCTCGATCACGGTGTCGCCGTGAGGAATGAGGACCGACGCTCCCCGACGCACCGACACGACCGTGGCACTCGAAGGCCAATCCACGTCCTGGACGCGTGCGCCGGCCACAGGTGACCCACGCAACACCGGCAATTCGAAGAACCGGGCACCTGGATCGGAGCGGAGCCGTACCCGATCTCGGTAGAGCTCCCTCCCGGTCGACGTCCCCAAGGCATGGTGATACGCCCGGACGACGGACTCTCGTCGGAACATGCCAACCAGCTTCGTCGGATCGTCCTCGGCGACGACCGGCATCCGGCCGACTCCGAGAGCCGCCATGCGCGCCAGCGCAGCGGACACCGGATGATCGGCCGTGACGGTGATGGGCTGTGAGCTCATTGCTTCGGCAACGGTTGCATCCCGGCGCGGCCCGCCCGTCCGTGCAATGTCTGTCAACGTGACGACTCCGACGAGCGCTCCGCTCTCGTCGACCACGGGGACGCCGTGGTGGCGGGTTGCGCTGAGGGTCTCGCCTAGTGCTGCGAGGTCGAGTTCTGGATTGACGACGCTGTCGGCAGACGACATCACCTCTCGGACCGAGACGGTGTCGAGGAGGTCGATGTCTTCATGGGTCGGCAGGTGGATTCCCCTGCGCTTGAGGGGGAGGGTGTAGGCGCTGTAGCTGTGGACCCGGTCCCCGATGTATGTTGCAAGCACGGCGCCGAGCATCAAGGGCAGCACGAGGCCGTAGTCGCCGGTTATCTCGAACACGATGATCACCGATGTCAACGGAGCCCGGGCGACGACGGCGAAGGTCGCGGCCATGCCGACTACCGCATAGGCGCCCGTGTCGATGTCGCTGAACGCCCACAGAGGATCGACGACGATGGCGAAGGCGGCGCCGACGGCGCCCCCGATCACGAGGCTCGGCATGAACGTTCCCGCCGACCCCCCGCCGGATCGGGTGAGAGCGTTCGACACTGCCTTGCCGATGGCGATGGCGATGAGTCCGTACCACACGAACCTTCCGGCGTCTTCGAGCCGCAAGAGGCCCTCCAGGAAAACTTGGCCCGTACCCAATGTCTCGGGCCAAATGAGCCCAATCAGTGCGACGGCGATGCCCGCACTCAGGGGGATCAGCCATCCCGGGCCGGGCAGCCGGATCATGCTCACCCTGTCGAGGATTCGCACGAAGAGCAAGCCGAAGAGGACGGCGAAGATGGCAAGCGCCGCATAGAGGATCAGCTGTTTTGGATCGTCGAGGCCGTACGGCGGCGAGGTGAGGATTCGCTCCTCACCGATCAGCTGTTGCGTCGTCACGGCAGCGGCCACCGACGCAATGACCACAGCATTGAGATGTCGGATGGCGAAACTGCCGAGCACTACCTCCATGGCAAACAACATCCCGGCGATCGGTGCGTTGAACGACGCACCGATCCCGGCACCGACACCGGCGGCGAGCAGGCTGCGGATCTGGTCCTGGCCGAAGTGCGTATAACGGCCCAAGGACGACCCGATGGCTGCCCCGATCAATGCGATCGGGCCCTCTCGTCCACCCGACCCGAAGGTGCCGATTGTCGCCGCCGTCGCGACCAGCTTCGTGGGGATGAGACGACTCGAGAGGTAGCCGTTGTGGAGCGTGAGCCCAACCATTGTTTCGGTGACGCCTCCGCTCGACACGCCGGGTCCCCAGAGACGATTGATCAACCAGGACACGCCGAGGCCCAACGGTATGACGATGACAAGGAACAGCTGACCGATGCCCAGTCCGTCGTCGACGGCGAGGACGCCGCGACGAGTCCACAACGTCAGCCAGACGAGGAGAGCCGCAGCCAGACCCACGAAGAAGCCGAGCACGAGTGCGGCGAGCAGAAATGCGGCTGTTCCTCTGCTGCGGAGGAGCTTGCCGATTCGTGT
>JAUVPA010000183.1 GCA_030598905.1 Acidimicrobiia bacterium | reverse complement strand
GGGCGGGTAATGGCTAACACCTCGATGTCGAAGGTCAGGGCCTCGCCGGCAAGACGGTGGTTGATGTCCAGGGTCACCGTCTCCGCGGTGACCTCGATGACCACTGCGCTCTGGCCGGTGTTGAGAAAGACCTCGTCTCCGACTGTCACGTCTTCCTGGCCATCTCCGATCGACACCTCGACTACGGCGTCTTCTGAGCGCTCGCCGTAGGCGTCGGCGGGCTCGATCCGGACGGTCACCGTGTCACCGACCTTGAGACCCAGAACCGCCGCGTCGAAGCCATCGATGACCTCGCCTGCGCCGGCGACGAACGTGAAGGGCGTGGCTCGATCTCGCGAGGAGTCAAAGGTCGTTCCGTCATCGAGGGTCCCGTCGTAGTGGACGTCTACCTCGTCGCCGTCCTGGATGGTGAATCCGCCTTGGTCGTCACTACCCGAACTTCCGCCGCATGCAGCGAGGAGAAAAAGGGTGACAACAAGGAGGAATCCAGCCCGAAACAGTGAATTCATGAGCGCTCCGTGTCGAAGAATGAGTAGCGGAGCCTATGGCTTAGCCTCAAATACGACTCTGTTGGCATGTCCTGACGGGGAAAAGGTTGGAAAGATCATGGAAACTGCGACACTCGAGAGAGTCAGCCAGCAAGACCTCCTTCGGTTCGTCGACCAGTGGCTCGACGACAACAGCTGGAAGCTCGATGCAGCCGTGATCGACTTCGCCCTCGACATTCGCCAAATGGTCGCCGACCTCGACGACTGACCTCCCGCGACTGACGACTGACGGTGGCGAGCTCTCACTAGCCTCACCAGCATGGCCGAATACAAACCGCCCATTCGCGACATCACGTTCACTTTGCGCAACATTGCCGGCCTGGGCGACCTGCTCGAGTATCCCGCGTTCGGCCATGTCGATGCCGACACGATCGACGGGATCCTCGACGAAGCAGGGCGATTCACCGCCGAAGTAGTGGCACCGACGAACCGAGTAGGCGACACCGAGGGCGCAGTCTTCGCCGACGGGGCGGTGACGACGCCGGAAGCCTTCCACAAGGCGTGGCGCCAATTCGTCGAAGCAGGGTGGAATGCCGTCGACGGCGACCCGGAGTACGGCGGCCACGGGTTCCCCCGCGTTGTGGGTCTCGCCATCAAAGAGATGATGGTCACATCCAACATGGCCTTCTCGCTCAACCCAATGCTTACGGGATCGGCCATCTCCCTGCTCGAGCACCACGGATCCGACGACCAGAAGGCTCAATACCTCGAGAAACTGATCACAGCCCAGTGGACGGGAACAATGGTGCTCACCGAACCGCACGCGGGCTCCGATCTCGGAACGATTCGGACGCGAGCCGAACGCAATCTCGACGGCAGCTACCGCATCTCCGGGACCAAGATATTCATCACCTGGGGCGACCACGACCTGACTGAAAACATCATCCACCTGGTGTTGGCCCGCACCTCGAACGGGCCGCCGGGCACGCGAGGCCTGTCGCTTTTCATCGTCCCCAAGTACACGCTCGACGAGAACGGTGAGCCGGCAGATCGCAACGGCGTCGAGTGTGTCTCGATCGAGCACAAGCTCGGTATCCACGGCAGCCCGACGTGTGTGCTCTCCTTCGAGGACGCAGCGGCCTACCTGGTCGGCGACGAGAACCAGGGCATGCGGCTGATGTTCACGATGATGAACCAGGCCCGCATCGAGGTTGGTCTCGAAGGCCTCGCGATCAGCGAGCGTGCGTATCAAGACGCCGTCGCGTTCGCCGCCGACCGGCACCAGGGACGCACGATCGGAGACGCCGCCGAGGGGAACGCACCGATCATCGACCATCCCGACGTCCGGCGCATGCTCATGATCATGAAGGCGTCCACCGAAGCGATGCGTGCGATGTTGTACGACACCGCTGCTGCCACCGACCGGGCGCAACACGCTCCCGACGAAGAGACTCGCCGGATCGCAGCCGACCGCCAGGCACTGCTGACGCCCGTTGTCAAGGCGTGGTGCACCGATCTCGGCGTCGAATTGACTTCTTTGGCACTTCAAGTGCATGGCGGCGCCGGCTACATCGAAGAGACGGGAGCCGCCCAGCACTATCGGGACGCCCGAATAGCACCGATCTACGAAGGCACCAACGGCATCCAAGGCGTCGACCTCGTAACACGCAAGGTCCCGATGGATGGAGGTGGGGTCGTACGCTCCTATCTCGCCGAGATCGAGGCTCTCGACGAACCTCTCGGGGAGGCCGGCGAGCAGTTCCACGCACTGCGGGTGAACCTCCGCGACGGCCTGGCGGCCCTCAGCTCTGCGACAGAATGGCTCCTTGCGAGAGATGACCCCAACGATGGGCTCGCCGCAGCAAGCCCGTACTTGAACCTCTTCGGCACCGTCGCCGGCGGATTCTACTTGGCGCGGGAAGCATTGCATGCGACGGATCACTCCGATGCCAACCCGTGGCTGTCGGCCAAAGTCGAGACCGCACTGTTCTACGGGACCCGGATCCTGCCGGGAGCGAAGGGCATTGTTGGCGCGGCGACCAGCGGACATGCAGGAGTTTTCGCTGTCGACGCCGACATGCTGGGAGGCACCGGATGAGCACACAGCCACGCGCAGCCGCTTTCTTCGACCTAGATCGCACGATCATCAGCGGATCATCGGTGATGCAGTTCGGTTGGGTCGCATACCGCAACGGCATGATTCCTACGAGCGATCTCATCAAGGACGGCGTAAACGCCGTTCGCTTTCGGTTCAGCGGTGCCTCAGACGAGAAGACCGACGCAGTGAAGAGCAGGGTCCTCGAAGCAATCGAGGGAGTCCCTGTCGAAAGGCTCCGCACCCTGGGCGAGGAGATCATCCCCCGGCTCCTCGACGACGTCCGCCGCGAGGCCAGAGGTCTCGTCGATCTCCACGAGCACGCCGGACGCGACACATACATCGTGTCCGCCTCACCGGTGGAAATCGTGTCCGACTTCGCCGAGGCAATGGGCATGACCGGCGGTATCGGCACGGTCGCTGAGGTCAGGAACGGCGTGTACACCGGGCACCTCGCCGAGCCCTTTTGTTACGGGGAGGGCAAGTCGATTGCCGTCAAGAAGGTCGCAGCAGCCGAGGGCTACGACCTTCGGCTGTCGTACGCATACACCGACTCGGCGGGTGACCTGCCGATGCTCGAAGTCGTTGGCCACCCGGTGGCCGTAAACCCCGACAGCGCCCTGGAGACGATCGCCTACCACCGCGGATGGCCCATCGTGGAGTTCAGCCGCAGGCGCAAGAAGGTCGTCAAGAGAACAACGGCCACAGTCGGGTCCGTGGCCCTTGCCGGCGCGGCCTACGCCGTCGGCCGCGCCCAGGGGAGACGTTCAGCCCTGCGCAAACGCGGCCTCATCTCCCGCCTCACGGGTTGACGGGTCCGTCCTCGCCTTTCACCCGTACCGTGTCCGGCAGATAGGTTCGCTGAGTCGGGTACGCCAGGGATACCTCTGGTTCGGCGTCGATCGCATCCAACACGAAGCGCCAGACCGCATCTTCGGCCGATCGGCGCCGTCTCGCATCAACCATCATCCTCCCCGTGAGCAGAACTCCGCTGTCGCGAACGGTCGTGAAGACCACAGGGT
>JAUVPA010000091.1 GCA_030598905.1 Acidimicrobiia bacterium | reverse complement strand
TGAAGATCTGCCCGCCCTTGATCATCACCTCACCGTCGTCGGCGATCTGAACTGATGTGCCCGGGAACGGCCTGCCGACGGATCCGACGCGAATGGCGCCGGGTGTGTTGATCGACGACCCCGCCGTGGTCTCTGTCAGGCCGTAGCCCTCCAGCACGGTGACCCCGACGCCCCGGAAGAAATGGCCCAAACGTGCTCCCAGCGGAGCTCCTCCGGAAATGGCGTATACCATTTCGCCACCGAAGAGCGCTTGAAGCTTCTTGTAGACCAGGACATCGAACAACGCGTGCTGCAGCCGGGTCGCCAGGCCGGGGCCACCGTTGTCGAGTCCCTTCGAATAGTCGATAGCCACGTTCGCTGCCCGATCGAAGATCGAGCCTTTGCCGTCTCTCTCGGCTTTCTGCTTGGCACCGTTGTAGATCTTCTCGAAGACGCGCGGGACGCTGAACACCCAAGTCGGGCGCGTCATCGAGAGTTCTTCGGTCAGTTGAGGAATACCGCTGGAGTAGTAGATCGTCGTCCCCGAAGAGATCGACATGACCTGGACGACGCGGGCGAAGATGTGCGCCAGGGGAAGGAACATCAGCTGACGCTGGTCCTCGCCGAGAAGATCACCGGCCGCCACTTCGAGCTGGCGGAACTCCCAGATGAGGTTGCTGTGGTTGAGCACACACCCCTTGGGACGGCCGGTCGTGCCCGACGTGTACACGAGCGTCGCCACGTCGCTGTGGTCGATGGCGGCGATTCGGGTTACGACCTCGGCCCGCGAGTCGTCGGTGGCGAGCGCCTTGAGTTGATCGACCGCACCTTCTTCGATCACGAAGGCGTTGCGGCAGTTCGGAACCTGCTCGGAGATGCTGTCGAAGACGGCCTTCATGTCCGACGTTTCACAGATGATCACCTCGGAATCGGAGTTGCCCACGACCCACTCCACCTGCTCCGCAGACGACGTCTCATAGATCGTCACCGTCACACAGCCTGCGGCCCAGATCGCGTAGTCGAAGAGAGTGAACTCCCACCTGGTCGAGCAGAACAGAGAGATGCGGGAGCCGCGTTCGATGCCGAGGGCGATCAGTCCTGCCGCTACTTCTTCGACCTCTGCTGCGAAGTCTGCCGTCCCGACTTCGATGAACTGGTCGCCTTCACGGTATGCGATGGCCGGGTGCGTCGGGGCCGAATGGGCCCGGTCGAGCAGGACGGAGACGACATTCTCTTCGGCGGAAATCGGCACATCACCCGGGGTTGTGAAACTTTGCATCAAGACACCTCACTCCATCCGCTAGCCATCGGTTCGGCAGGCCGATTCTACGTCGGGGTCCCGATGCCCCATTCGAGAATCACACGTCGAGGAACCGAGCCTCGACGAAGGCCACGCTTCCCCCGATCTCCACACTGTTGGGCGACCAACGGAGGTGGATCTCGGAGGGATGGCCCATCTCGGCCCCCTGATGGATGGTGAGTGCCCCTTCCACCTCACCTTCCCTGCGCAGGACATGGGCGAGGGCGACGGCGGCACTTCCCGTGGCGGGATCTTCGAATGCACCTAGTTCTCGAGCGAAGAAGCGGGCGTGCACGTGGTCACCGGACCGATGAAAGAAGTAGACAGCGCGCCCTTCGGGGTCGGCAATCGACTCCGGTTCGAGGTATTCGATGCGCTCATCTGAGTCGTAGCGCGCAACGATGTACTCGGCAGGCAGACGAGCCGTCCACACGGCGTCGGGCTCGGGAACGGAAGCCTCGCTGAGTTCGCGTCGTTCATCGCCCGTTTCGTCGACGGCAACGGGGATCGAAGCGTTCACCCAGGTTTCGTCTTCCATGCATCGGTACTCGACGACACCGGCCGGGCATTCGAGCTCGCCGGGACCTCCGGGACCCATCTGGTCGTAGACCCAGGCCGTGCCCACCAAGGGATGACCGGCGAAGGCAAGTTCCGTAGCCGGAGTGAAGATGCGTAGTTGTGGTGGACGCGAGATGTCTCGCCAGTCAGCGAACACCGTCTCCGAGAAGCCGAGATCGGTGGCGATCGCCTGCATGGCATCGGACGAGAGACCCGAGACGTCGTTGACGACACCGAGATGGTTCCCGCCCGCTCCATCACGGGTGAACACACGAACAACCTGGCATCCCCGCCGCATGGGAAAACTACACAGCCACGAGTTCGCGAGTGTCGTCGGTGTCGGGTTCGCGGGCCGGCGCCGGACGCTCGGTACGCCGACGGCGCACCATGAGCGTCACAGATGCGACGACCCCTGACGCCACCGCCGCCACGATCACGAAGACGTGGCCGTTGCTTCGTATGAGGGTTGAGCCGCCGGTCGCAAGCGGAGTACGGCCACCGTCTGGGTCGAGGATCCATCCTCCGAATTGGAAGAGAAGGGCGAAAGAGGCCGCAGATAGGGCAACACGGATTGCCAGGTTGCGTGCCATGGCGACCCGATCTTCAGCGAGCACGGTGGCGAGGGATCCCGATACCGCGAGCCCGAGCAGACCGAGTACGACGACCCAGGTCAAGAGGCCCTGGACGCGGTGCGTGACCTCGACGATCGAATAGGCGGCCGGTTCGATCCCCAGCGCGTCGACCTCCGCGATGCTGTCGCGTATTGCGGCCTCGGGAACCTCAATACCTCTCTGCTGCAATTCGGCAATCGCAATCGGGATGAGCGGCTCGAGCGAACCCGATACGTCGATCTCAACTGCGCTGCCCGGCTGGGCGAAGAGAGCGGTCACTGTTTGTGCGATGAGCGCGTTGAGCGCGTTGCGGGCTTCAGGATGCTGGTTCATTTTGGCGAACACCGCCCCGACTACGTTTGCATCGAGACCTTCAGCCGAGGCGAGTCCATCACCAACGAAGTCGAAGAATCGGTCCTCGACCTCCTCTGCCGTCAGCATGTCGACTGCCGTCTGGGCCAGGGTCCCTTCGTCGGCGGAGGTTGCCCGACCCCAAAGCCCGATCAGCAAAACGGTTGTAGCGAACCCGAATGCCCAGAGCACAATGAAGAGCGCGCCACGACGAGCGCTCAATGCCTTGCCGACGGCTTGTTCGTGGTGCAGCATGAACCGGCGAGGGTATGAGCGGCACCGAGATAGCACTAGGCGGACACTGCTCGTAGCGTGCCGGCGATGGACGCCGTGGACGTACTCGGGCTCAACACGTTGCTTTCCCAGCTCGTTTTGGCGCTGGGCCTGGCGATGGTTCTCGGCAACGGCTTCGCGATGTACAAGCACCGCAAAGGCCAGGCTCCGGCCGGGGCTCAAGGCGAGTTCCGCAGCGCCCGTGCGTGGTGGCTCCTTGCCGTCGGTCTCGTCCTGACGGTCTGGGGTGCGGCGACTCTGATCTCTTGACCCGGTCAGTAGGATCCGCACAGTTCGCGGGTGTAGTTCAATGGCAGAACATCAGCTTCCCAAGCTGAATACGGGGGTTCGATTCCCCTCACCCGCTCCACCAAGACCTGGATCTGGTCACTAGCTGAACAAACGTTTAGACTATTGAACATGAGTTCAAGAAGTCGTGGCTCAATCGAGCTCTCCGCGGATGATGGCTTGTTCAGCGACGACCGCACGACCCGGGCGCGGATCCGCGACGCTGCCATCGAGTGTTTCGCCGAACATGGAGTTGCGCGGACGACGGCGCGCAAGGTTGCCGACTCCGCGGGCGTGTCGCCGGGATCGATAATCCACCACTTCGAATCGATGGAGGGCCTCCGCGTGGCGTGCGACCAACACGTCGCTGCCGTCATTCGTCGGCAGAAGCAGGAGGCGATGTCAGCCGGCACCGGCATCGATGTCCTGGCAGCGTTGCGAGAGGCCAACATCGGCTGGGTGGCAGGCTACCTGGCGCAGGTGTTAGCCGAAGACTCGCCGGCCGTCGCATTGATAGTAGACGATCTGGTCGCCGACGCCGAGGGATACCTGCAACAGGGCGTCGAGGCAGGCCTGGTGCGCCGCACGGCAAACCCGCGTGGCCGGGCTGCGGTCGCCACAGTCTGGTCGTTGGGAGCCCTCGTGCTCCATCGCCACCTCGACCGCATGCTGGGCGTCGATCTCACCGACCCAGGAGTCGGCACGGATACGGCCATCGCCTCCTACGCCGGCCCTGCCTTCGAGATTCTCGGGGGGGGGATCTTCACCCGGGACTACGCCGCCCACATCCAGAGCGCATTCACTGCCTCGCAGACAACGAACGAGGGAACCACATGACCGATCGGATCGCCATCCACACCGACGGCTTGACCAAACACTACGGCGATGTCCGCGCACTGGTGGACCTCGATCTCGACGTCCGCGCCGGAGAGGTATTCGGCTTCTTGGGCCCGAACGGCGCCGGCAAAACGACGATGATTCGAACGATCCTCGATGAGATCCGCCCTACCTCTGGACGGGCTTCGATCCTGGGGATGGACACTCGCAACAAGTCGGTTGAGATCCGCAGCCACATCGGATACATGCCCGGTGATCTGGCGATGTATCCGAACCTGACCGGCCGGGACACATTGACCTACTTCGCCAATCTGCGCGGTGGCGTGGACTGGTCGTATGTCGAAAAGCTCGCCGATCGGCTCGACGCCGACCTGTCGAAGAAGGTCGGGGACCTGTCGTCGGGAAACCGGCAGAAGGTCGGGTTGATCCAGGCCTTCATGAACCGACCCGACGTGCTGATCATGGACGAGCCCAGCTCCGGACTCGATCCACTGATCCAACGCGAGTTCCAGACCATGATGCGCGATGTGGCCACTGAAGGACGCACCGTCTTTCTCTCCAGTCACACGCTCTCTGAGGTACAGCGAGTCGCCGACCGAGTCGGAATCATCCGCCACGGTCGGCTCATAGCGCTCGAGGCGGTCGCCAGCCTGCGGTCCAAGGCCATCCGCCGTGTCGATCTCTACTTCGATGCACCCGTCGACGAATCCGTCTTCGTGGGCCTACCGGGAGTCCGCGAGGTGACCGGCACGAACCATCACGTCGTCTTGTCGTTCGACGGCCGGATGGAGACGCTGCTCAGGGTGGCCACCGACCGGTACTCGCTGGTGGACATCACTACCCAGGAAGCCGACCTCGAAGAAATCTTCCTCACCTACTACCGGGACGAGGAGGTTTCGGCCTGATGTTGGTCAACGTCTTCACCAAGACGACCCGGGACCGGTGGAAGGGAATGATGATCGGAACGGCCGCCCTCGCCGTCATGTTCTTCCTGGCGATGTCGGTCTACCGAGACATCGACATCTCCGTCTACACCGACTTGCCAGAGGCCTTTCTCCTGCTGATGAACATCCCGGCGGACGCGGATGTGGGCAGCCTTGCCTATGGCGCGATCTACACCTCCTACGGAGCACTGACGCTGGCAGCCCTCGCGCTCGTCACGGGTGCCGCTTCGATCGCCGGAGAGGAACGCAACGGCACCCTTGGCCTCCTGCTGGGCAACCCGAGGAGTCGCACCAACGTGCTCCTCTCCAAGGCCGGTTCCATGCTTCTCCTCACCGGCCTCGGATCACTTGTGCTGTGGGGTGCGGGACGGCTCACGCCGGCGATCCTCGACGTCAATGTCTCCGGCATCGACGTCGAAGCGCTCGTCCTTCACATGTTCGTCAACGCCCTCTTCTACGGCTTCCTAGCCATGGCGATAAGCGCGTGGACCGGCTCTCGTGGTTTGGCGTCGGGAGCCGCCGCCGTGATCATGGTTCTATCCTTCGTTGCGGTCGGTTTGCTCCCACTCATCGAGAGCCTGGAGAACGCCGCCAAGGTGTTCCCGTGGTACTACTTCACCGGCAGCGACCCGCACCTGAACGGGATCAGCTGGGGCCATCTCACCGTGTTGGTCATCGGCATCGTCCTGCTGGCCGTCACCGCAGTCATCGGAGTCAACCGTCGCGACCTCAAGGGCCAAACCACCGGCGTCGCCATCGTCGACCGACTCCGGGCAAACCCGATGACTCAGAAGTTCGCCGACCGGCTCGCCGGCTCGGCGCGTGTCTCTCGTATCTGGATCAAGACCGCCTCGGACCACCAGGCCCTATTGCTCATCACAGCTGCTCTCATGTTCTTCGCCATGGGAGTGATGATCGGTCCGATGTACCAGGCGATCGACAGCGCTCTCTTGTCCCTGTCGGACCAATTCCCCGAGGCCCTCATGGCCATGTTCGGAGGCGGCGACATGAGCACACCCGAAGGTTTCTACCAGATCGAAACCTTCGGCATGATTGCCCCGGTCGCGGTGATCGTGGTCACGGTGGCCGTTGGAGCACGGGCTCTGGCCGGCGAAGAAGCAAACCGAACCATGGGCCTCCTCCTCGCCAACCCCGTAAGCCGCTCTGCCGTCCTGCTCGAGAAGGCCTTTGCCATGGTTCTCTACGCCTTGGCTGTCGGCCTCGCTACGTTTGGCGGTGTCGTCGCCGGGTCGCTGCTCGGTGGACTCGGCATGGACGCGTCCAGCATCGCCGCCACATCGCTGCTGGCGACGCTGATCGGGCTGGTCTTCGGCTCCCTGGCGCTCACCCTGAGCGCAGCCACCGGCCGCGTACCGGTTGCCATCTACGGAACCGTGGGAGTGGCCCTCGTCATGTACCTCCTCAACGCCTTCCTGCCGCTCAGCGACAATGTGGCCGGCTACGCCAAGTGGTCGCCCTTCTACTACTACCTGAGCAGCGACCCACTCAACAACGGCATGCATTGGGGCCACGGCGCACTCCTCGCCGGACTCGCCATAGCGCTGATCGGGTTGTCCGTTCTCCTCTTCTCGCGCCGAGACCTCCGTCAGACCGGCTGATCGCTACCATCGCCGCCCGATGATCTTCTCGGACAGGTCGATACGCGAGGCGCTCGCCTCGGGCCGAATCCTCATCGATCCCTTCGACGACGAGATGGTGCAGCCGTCTTCGGTGGATGTGCGGTGCGATCGGTTCTTCCGGGTGTTCGAGAATCACCGCTACGCCTACATCGACCCGAAAGCGCCTCAGGACGACCTGACGACGGTGGTAGAGGCCCATGAAGACGACCCCTTCATGCTGCATCCGGGCGAGTTCGTCCTCGGTGCAACGCTCGAAGTCATCGGCTTGACCGACGACGTGGTGGCGAGGCTCGAAGGAAAGTCGTCGCTC
>JAUVPA010000011.1 GCA_030598905.1 Acidimicrobiia bacterium | reverse complement strand
GCAACGGCGCGGATGTACTGGTTGCCGATTCCCCAGTCGACCTGGCGGATGGCGATGCCGTCGTTGTAGCGGCCGAGGATCTCGCCGATTTCCTTCCACGTATCACCGTGTCCGATCTGGGTCGTCGTGCTGTCGAGGAACATGGCGTGCCCACCGAGTTGCGCCATGCCGGCTTCGAAGCTCGCCCGGGTCCGTGTCGACGAGAAGAAGAACAACATGGCGAGCACCTTGTCGCGGAGCAGCGCGTGGGGCTCGCCGAGTGCCCGCCGCCGCTTCAGGTCGAGCGCCACATCGATCACGGTGTCGAGTTCGTCCTTCGTCCACTCCTGGGTCGTGATCATGTCCCGACCGCGCAGATGCGTCTGCATCAACTTCTCCTCATGTCGTTGGTGACTTTCTTCGGATCATTCTGAATCGGAGCAATTCGTCGCGGAACCACGAGGATGCCCGGACGATGGGTTGGCTGTCCTGGTCGTACCCAATCTCCTGCAGGCGCACGACGGCGGTCCCCTCCTCGACGCCGAGACGTTCGGCCACGGCGGCGTCAACGGACTCAGGCACCACATCAGTGAGGTAGTACGCGAGGTGAGCGCCGCAGCGGTCGGCGAGGAATTCGTAGATGGGGGAGGCTGCGTCTGCTTGTGTGACATCACCATCGACCGCGGCGACCGGCACCCGGTTCGATGCCATCACCACCGGCTCGTCGTCTTCGAGGAAGAGCTTCTCGATCACGATCACGTCGCCATCGTCGCCGAACACAGCCTGGTCCTCTTCGTCGGCGGCCGACGTCGCAACGGATACAACGCGAACGGCGGGGGTATAGCCGTGTGCCTCGAGCACTTCTTCGTAAGACCACACCTCGTCGAGCCGCGATTTGATCTGGAGTCCGTGTTCGTTGACAAAGGTCCCCGCCCCTTGGCGGCGGATGACCGATCCCTCGTGCTCCAAGCGGCTGAGCGCGTCGCGGATCGTGGTGCGGCTGACGCCGAGTTCTTCGGCAAGCTCCGCCTCCGACGGAATGCGGCCGTCCTCGTAGACCTCTTCGGCGATCTGTTGGCTGATGTGTTGGCGCACTTGTTCGGTGAGCGTGGGACCGCGGCTGATCATGTATCGACGCCTGCTCGTTTCGGTGATAGAGTTGTCGGGTTGTATGGTTGTATGACCAATTGTCAGAGACGATCGTATCGGAGGGCGGGCGTGCTGTCCAGCCTCCGCGTTTTGAGAGGAGCAACATGCGCAGCTTTGCGGGACGCGACATCCTGTCGCTGAAGGAGTTCGAGCGGAACGAGTTCTTCCACGTCTTTCAGGTAGCCGATCGGCTCGAGCCGATCGCTCGGGAACGGCGCAACACGGATCTGCTTGCCACCAAGACGCTCGTCACGGCCTTCTACCAGCCCTCGACCCGCACCAGGCTCGCTCATGAAGCCGCCATGTTGCGCCTCGGCGGCGGGGTCACGGGATTCTCCGATGCCAAGATGACCCGTGCCGGGGACTTCTACCAGGAGTCGATCAAAGACACCGTCCACATGTTGGAGTACTACGGCGACGCCATCGTGATGCGCCACTTCCAACAAGGTGCGCCCCACGAGGCGGCCCGGTGGGCGTCGATCCCCGTCATCAATGCCGGCGACGGCTGGGGAGAACATCCCACTCAGGTGCTGACCGACCTCTACACCGTCTACAAGGAGAAGGGCACTCTCGACGGCTTGTCCTTCGTCTGCATCGGCGACCATCGCATGCGCACGATGCACTCCATCGGCTACGCCTTGTCCCAGTTCGACGCCGAGATGGTCATCCTCGGTCCCGAGGACATGTCCCCGACCGAAGAGTTCCTTGGCGAGCTCGACGGGTTGGGCACCAGCTATCGCGTTGTCGACCACATCGATGAGGTCATCGCCGAAGCCGACGTGATCTACATGGAGCCGGTGGTTCAGCCCGATTACACCGCTTCTCGGCAGGAGAAGCAGGACGACTACGGCCTGACGCCGGCCAACTATCAGATCACAGCCGACGTCATGAGCCGGGCCAAGGGGGACTCGATCATCCTCCACTCGCTGCCTCGTATGGACGAGCTGCTTCCTGAGGTAGATCAGCTCAAGCACGCCCGGTACTGGCAAGAGGCCTACAACGGTGTCGTGATGAGGATGGCGCTGCTGTCCCTCGTCCTTGGGGCGATGGAGTAATGCCGCGAGCTGTTGTTGCCATCGGGGGAAACTCCCTCATCACCAGTCCGGAGCGCAAGTCGGTCGAGGACCAGTACATCGCCGCCGGTGAGACGGACCACCACATCGCCAACCTCGTCTCCGACGGGTGGGACGTGGCCATCTCGCACGGCAACGGACCCCAGATCGGGTTCATCTTGCGCCGCTCCGAGTTGGCGTCGAGCGAGCTCCACGAGGTGCCGCTCGATGTCTGCGGGGCCGATACCCAGGGTGCGATCGGCTACATGCTCCAGCAGAACCTGATCAACGACTTACGTGAGCGCAATATCGACCGTTCCGTGGCGACCGTTGTCACCCAGGTCGAGGTCGATCGAAACGATCCCGCTCTCGCCACGCCGACGAAGCCGATCGGCTCGTTCCTTTCGGAGGACGAGGCAAACCGTCGCCGCGATGAGGACGGATGGGACGTCATGGAGGACGCCGGCCGCGGCTGGCGCCGGGTGGTTGCGTCTCCGAAGCCGCTGCGGATCGTCGAGATCGACGTTGTCAAGCAGCTGATGGACACCGGTGTGATCGTCATCACAGTCGGCGGTGGCGGCATTCCCGTCGTTGCCGACGATCGGGGCGATTTGCACGGGGTGCCTGCCGTGATCGACAAAGATCTCGCATCGGCCCTGCTTGCTGCGGAGATCGAAGCCGACGTGTTGGTGATCTCGACGGCGGTCGAGAAGGTCGCGCTCCGGTGGGGTCAGCCCGACCAGGAGTTCCTCGACTCGATGACCCTCGCAGAGGCCAAGGCGCATCTCGACGAGGGGGGCCACTTTGCCGAGGGCTCGATGGCTCCGAAAATCCGGGCCGTCGTGCAATTCCTCGAGGCGGGCGGCAAGGAAGCGATCATCACGACGCCGGAGAACATCGGCCGGGCGATCGCTGGCGAGACGGGCACGCGGATCACGCAATGACCACGGCCACTCACGTCACCGGTCTCACCTGTGTTGTGTGCGCCAAGACGTATTCGCCCGATGAAGTCGACTACGTCTGTCCCGACCACGGCGACGAGGGGATACTCGACGTCGGCTACAACTACGAGGCCGTCGCATCGAACCTCACGAAGAAGGCTCTCGAAGCCGACCGGGACCAGACGATGTGGCGCTATCGGGCCGTGCTGCCGATAGCGCCAGACGCGCCGGTGCCGCCGTTGACGGTGGGAGGAACGCCGCTGTACGACGCTCCGCGCCTGGCGGGAGCCGTTGGAGTCGGTGGCCTGTGGGTGAAGGACGAGGGGCGCCAGCCGACGGCGTCGCTGAAGGACCGGGCGTCGGCCATGGCGGTCGTCAAGGCCCAGGAGCGCGGCGCCTCCATCGTGACAACGGCGAGCACGGGGAACGCCGCAGCCGCGTTGAGCGGTCTTGCCGCCAGCGTGGGACAGGCCAACGTCATCTTCGTTCCGGCCTCTGCGCCAGAGGCGAAGATCGCTCAGCTGCTCGCATATGGATCCACTGTCGCCTTGGTCGATGGCAGCTATACCGACGCTTTCGAGTTGTGTATGGCCGCAGCGGCCGAGTACGGCTGGTACAACCGGAACACCGGCTACAACCCCTACATGACGGAGGGCAAGAAGACGGTCGCCCTCGAGATCTACGAACAACTCGGCTGGGAAGCACCGGACGCCATCTTCGTCAGTGTCGGGGACGGGTCCATCATCGGCGGTGTCCACAAGGGGGCGAAGGACGCCCTCGCTCTTGGTCTCGTCGACCACACCCCCCGCATTTTCGGAATTCAGGCTGCGGGTAGTGACTTCTTGGTCCAGGCCTATGAAGGCGGCGAGGACGTTCTCACCAAACCACCGATCGCTGCCAACACCGTCGCCGATTCGATCAGCGCCGATCTACCGCGAGATCGGGTCAAGGCCATGGCCGCAGTGCGAGACACCGGCGGTGCCTACTTGCGCGTATCAGACGACGAGATCCTGGCGGCCATTCCCACCTTGGCGCGCGGATCAGGAGTCTTCGCCGAACCTGCAGGGGCCGCCGCGTATGCGGGGGTCGTCAAAGCCGTCGATCGCAATCTGATCGACTCGCACGACAAGGTCGTGGTGATCGCCACCGGCAGCGGCCTCAAAGACGTCGCCTCCGCCATGAAGGCAGTCGGGGCCACCGGCACAACCCCCATGAGAGTGGCTCCCACCCTGGATTCTCTTCGCGAAGCTCTGGCGAACAATTAACAACCAACAACCAAGGACTACAAGATGATCGATCTCACCGTCCACGAAGAGGCGCTGGCGTCTGCGGCACGCACCGCCAAGGAGCGGTCGATCCGCATCCCGACGTTCGCCCAGATGAAGGACCCGTCTCTCATCCCGGCGGACGTGGCCACGTCGCTGAAAGACGTGGGACTACGGGATCTCGATCCACTGAACCTCTTCCGCATCACTTGGCACAACGAACCGATATCACATGGTGGCGGCTACGGCCCAGTCAACGTCATCGAACTCCCTCCGGAGCTCACCGGCGTTGATGCCCGCATCCTCCAACTGGTGGGTAAGTGGTTCCCCACGGGCGCCCACAAGGTGGGTGCTGCGTTCGGGTGTCTGGTGCCACGTCTGGTGACGGGCCAGTTCGATCCGGCGACGCAGAAGGCCGTTTGGCCCTCGACGGGCAACTACTGCCGGGGCGGCGCCTACGACTCGAACCTCCTCGGCTGCGAGTCGATCGCGATCTTGCCGAAAGGTATGAGTCGGGAGCGCTTCGAATGGCTCGAGAATGTTGCGGGGGACATCATCAAGACGCCCGGCTCGGAGTCGAACGTCAAGGAGATCTTCGACAAGTGCTGGGAGCTCCGCGAGTCCGGAGAGGACCTCGTCATCTTCAACCAGTTCGACGAGTTCGGAAATTACCTGTGGCACTACGCGGTCACAGGTCCGGCCATGGTGGAGGCCCTGAACGCTCACATGGGGCCGAACGACACCTTCCGAGGAGTGACGCTCACAACGGGCTCGGCGGGGACGATCGGCAGCGGCGACTACCTGAAGCAGGTCTACCCGACGGCGAAGATCGCGGCGGGCGAGGCCGTGCAGTGTCCCACCATGCTCTACAACGGTTTCGGTGAACACCGCATCGAGGGCATCGGCGACAAGCACATCCCGTGGGTCCACAACGTGAAGAACACGGACTTCGCGATCGGGTTGGACGACGAGGCCACGATGAGCCTCATCCGACTGTTCAACGAGCCTGCCGGAACCAGCTATCTGGTCGACCAAGGTGTGAAGCCCGACCTCATCGCGCAGCTCCCGCTCCTCGGCATATCGGGAGCCGGCAACCTGCTATCGGCCATCAAGCTGGCCAAGTACTACGAGATGGGATCCAACGACGTCATTGTGACGGTCGGCACCGACTCGATGGAGATGTATGGAAGCAGGTTGGCCGAGTTGACCGAGGAACGGGGCGAGTTCACCACACTCGACGCCGCAGGGTCATATCACCGCTACTTGCAGGGCGCCGGCATCGAACATGTCCACGAACTGAGCTACTACGACCGCAAGCGGATCCACAACCTGAAGTACTACACCTGGGTCGAACAGCAGGGCAAGACGTTCCACGAGATCCAGGCCCAGTGGTACGACGACGACTACTGGACGTCGATCCAAGCGATGGTCGATCCCATCGACGACCTGATCGAAGCCTTCAACGCGAGGGTCGCAGCTCTCTGAGCTTCCTCCCCCTTGAGGGGGGAGCACAAGAGAAGCGCCTCCTATGCCTCCCCCTCAGGGGGAGGTGCCGAGCGGTAGCGAGGCGGAGGGGGTTCTCGAGACGGAGGGGCAGTATTCGCTCCGCGTTTGGCGAGGATCTCCCTGACCTCGGTGATGTCGCCCGGCGACGTCTGCGAGGCCTTCCAATAACAGAAGCTGGTCGGCAGGAAGAAGGCCAGCGATACCGTCAACGATGTCGCCCAGTTGAAGGGGGGCGGGACGGAGCGGGTGATGTTCGTGGCCACGATCGACGCCCCCCAACTGCCGACGAACCTTCCGCCGCCGTTTGCCAGGTTGCCGACACCAAACACGGTGCCGCGGTGCTCGGGGAGGTTGACGTCGGTGATCAGGGCGAACCAATTCGGAGAGTCGGCCGACGTGAAGGCCAGCGCCAGCAGCGAAGACACGAAGGCGAGCATCACCCACGGGTTGGTGAACATCGACACCACCACCTCACCCAGCAGGATCAGTGTGCTGGCCCCCTCCGTGACCTCGAGCCCGCGAAGCGGCACCCAGAAGAAGACGAGGAAGAAGGGGAGTGCACCGAGGATGCCGACGGTCGACACGATGGCTCTGCCGCGTAGAGAGCGTCGTTGCGCCGCATCGCCGACGAGGCCGCCGATGATCGAGAGGAGACCGCCGATTTGGAAGAGCACGGCAAACAGGCCTCCGACCATCACCCCGGTCTCGACCGAGTAGCCCTCGGCGATGACTTTCTCCTGATAGAGGCGCGCCGACCACACGAGGGCGCCGTACGCGACTTGTGCTGTGACGCCCTGGAGGACGAGCCAGACGTTGGTGCGGCGCTTCGCCAGCCATTTGAGCTGACTGCGGTCGATGCGATGTTCGTATTCCCCGCCACTTTCGTAGAACTTCCTCAGCTCGGGCTCGCGGAAGCCTCGCGGAGGATCGAAGGTGAACATGTAGAGGAAGGCAAAGACGAATCCGAGGACCCCCAAGACGGCAAAGGGTTGTGTCGGATCGGATGCGCCGAGCTGGCTGGCGACGAGGAAGCCGATGATGCCTCCGAAGCCCTGGGAGATCCCCCAGAAGCTCATGGCGAGACCCCTGCGCTTGGGGCTGATGAAGTCCGCGATCACGGAGAAGCCAACGCTGGCAATCGACCCCAGGCCGACGGCAGCCAAGAGCTGCCAGACGAGCAGCTGTCCGAATGACGAGGACGTCGTCGAGATGAACTCCGCGGTGGACCAGATGAGCGTTCCCCACAGCAGCAGCGGTTTGCGTGACCGGGCGTCGCCGGCATAACCCCAGGCGACTGCCGTAAGAGCCGTAACGAGTATCTGTGCTCCCACGATGAACCCGACGGCGGCAGCGCTCATGCTGAATGCAGACTCGACGCTCGGCGACATCGCAAGAAGGAGGGCGAGGGCGGCGTTGTCGAGCGAGGCGAGGATCACAAACACGACGATTGTGTAGGTGATGTGGGCGCGGCCGCCCCACCACGTCGGTTTCCGCGTCTTCACAGTCGCCATTCTCACTCGGTCGCGGCTCCAGCCGATCTCAATCGTGTTTCGGCTCTATCTCAGCGGTTGCGGCCGAACGGCGAAATAGGGGATGTTCCCGACGGTGGAACCCGGTACCGACGGCTACTCGTCGGGTCTCACATAACCCGCCTCGTAGGCACGCGCTGCCAGCTCATGGCGGCTGGCCACTCCGAGTTTCTCGAAGATGTGGTGCATATGGGTTTCGAGCGTCTTCACCGAGATGTCGAGTCGGGTAGAGGTCTCACGGTATGTGTAGCCCCGAGCGATGAGGTTGACCACCTCGCGCTCTTTGGGCGTGAGTCGTTCGATTCCTGAAGCCTCCACATCGATCTCGTCGTCGATGTCGAGCAGGTAGCCGGCGACCTCGGGCGAGATAGGGCGTCGACCTTCGATCGCTTCCGCGATCAGGTGCGGGAGTTCGGTGCCGTACGTCGTTTTTGTCACGTACCCGTCGACTCCCGCTTCGAAGAGGCGCAGAACGTCCTCCCTCGAGGTGGAAACGGTCAAGGCGAGAAAACGCACGTCCGGATGCGTTTTGCGCACCGCTTCGATGACCACCGCCCCGCCCCCTCCCGGAAGCCGCACATCGAGGAGGACCAGGTCGGGCTCTCGTTCCCTGATCAACTCGATCGCGGCGTCGGTTTCATCGGCCTCGCCGACGATGTTGTAGCCGTCCCCCAGAACCGCCCTCGTCCCGGCCCGGACGATGGGGTGGTCGTCTACGAGAAACAACCGGAGCCGGTCGGTCATGTGGCGCTCCTCACCTTGATGACGACCTCCGTCCCGCCACCGGGTGTCGACGAGATATCGACCGTTCCGCCGACGGACTCGACGCGGTTGCGAAGCGAGTGGTCGAGACCACCACCGGACGAGGCGCTGTCGAAGCCCCTGCCGCGGTCACGGACGAACAGGGCGGCGGTTCCGTCGTTGATTTCGGAATAAACATCGATCTCATCGACGCCGGCGTGCTTGGCGGCGTTGGTCATCGCCTCGCGGCCAGCTTCGGCAGCGGCTCGTAGCGATTCGGTGAGTTCGGCGTCGTCTCGGATCACGACGTGGATCTCGATCCGGAACAGGTCCTCCACCTCGTCGCGGATTGCAAGCAAGGAGGCTGCGTAGCTCTCGCCGTATTCCGACCGCATGGTGTCAATGACCCGGCGCAGCTCGCGGGCTTGGCGACGGGCGAGGTAGCGCACCTCGTCGGCGTCGTCCGCATCGCGCCCGATGACGACGAGCGTCTGGAGGTAGGAGTCGTGGAGCTGGTTGGCGAGGTTGGCCCTTTCCTCATGCCGGGCCTTCTCTGCCATGGCTGCCGCAACCTTCTCATCGGCCTCGATTCGGGCCCGCTCCGAGGACCGCAGCGCGTCGACAGCCCAACCCATCACGATTGCAAACACAATGAAGACGATGTTGCCCACGGTCGCCACGGTGTCGCGAGTGCCCTCGATGACGTACATCGCGACTTGATGGGCGAAGAGCAAGAGAGCCGCCCCGATGGCCCACGTCATACCGCCGGCATATGCCGCAACGATGACCCACGACATCGGGTAGCCACCGTGGAACACGTTGTGGGTGCCATCGCCGGTCACGAATGACGCCGAGGCGACGAGCAGAGCCACGGCACCGTCTGTTGCGACGAAAGCGACAGATCGCATCGGATCACGCGGGTCGCGGGCGGCAACAATCGTGACGATCGTCCACACCGTGGCGAGTGCGAGAGCGCCCACCGCAATCATGGCGTCGACATCCGGCCGATTGGCGAGCGTGACGGCAACGAGCATTGCCATCCACGCCAGTCCGAGCACCCGGAAGGCGATGACGGCTCCCCGCAGCGTTACGTCTACCCGTAGCGGAACGAGCGATTCGTCGGCGACGCTCATGTTTGAGACGGTACCGTGCCCGGCCGGCGCCCTCAGGGGTTTTGTCGCGAGGTGCCACCGAGTCGCGGCGTCGATGTGTACGCTCGGGGCACTGCCGTGAAGGGGAGGACCATGGGGAGAGCAGCGAGACTGCTTCTCGCGTCTGGCATTCTGATCGGGGTGATGGCCGGTCCGGCTTGGGCCCAGCAGGTCGCCGTCATCGATATCTCACAGTTTGTTCCAGACAACTTCGTTGACCTCAACGGCGACGGTGTGCCCGACCTCGGCGAGCTTCCACCCGGAGAGCACGGGATCTGGGACGACACCGTCGGAGCGCTCACCGAAGAGGAGTTCTACGCCCGCATACCGACGCAGGCGCAGTTCGACATAGACGACCAATTGTCCGTGATGCGCGGTCCGTGCGGCGGGGTTGCGATCTCGTACGACTCGGCCGGATTGTCCATCGACGCCATTGTTGACTACGCCGACGACGATCCGACGCTCGACGTCTACACGGCCGAACAGGCGTTCACAGCATCCAATCCGTTCAAGGTCGACACCACGGGAACCGTTGCATATTTCGGCTTCACGAGGGAAGAAGGCGCCAATTGGTCGACCGAGGGCACGATCCCCGGCATGAACTACGGCGGGCAGCCGGCTTTGCATGACTATCAGTGGACGATCCTCATCCTCGACGTGGCCGCCGACTTCGGCGGCGATCCGAATGCCATGGATGAGAACCACAACGCCGGACTGCTGCTCCTCGGTGAAGAGCTTCCCTTCCCGTTCAGCGCCAAGCTGAAGGGCAAGGGCGCCGTCATCGATCTCTGGGGCGAAGAAAGGCTTCCGGCCTTCGACAACGACACAATCGACGGCCTCGCGGCGGGCCGCGAGTTCTGCTTCGGTGAGGGATGGATCCTCGCCACAGGCGGCGACTCTTTCCCGACCGGAGCGGCGCTCTCTGCGGCGCTGTTCGCCGCTGGATTCGCCGGGCTCATCTTCAACGCTCGGCCTGCTCAGACTTGGAGGGGCTAGCCATGGCAGACACTGTCGTCAAGAAACATCCGCTCCGCGGCGCTCTCTGGGGATCGTTGATGGGTATCGGCGTCGCGTTGTTCCTGATCATCGGGTACCCCGTGATTGGAATCGGTGACCCGGTGAGCCTGGCCATTCAGGTGGGGCTTGTCATCGCCGCCGGGGTCCTCGTTGGTGTGTTGTGGGCCATGTTCGGGCCCGCCAAGAAGCTGAAGGGTGATCCTCCCCGCCACGTGACCATGGACGAGCCTGCACCCGGGGAAGGTTGAACTGAACCGTCGGCTCCGTATGACAGAACCGGCGTGGACACCGGACGAGGCAGCGATCAGGCACGCCAACGTCACAGCAACGGCAGCACGGCTAGGCCTCTCGTCGTTTCGGGAGTTCCACCAGTGGTCCATCGAGAACCGGAGTAGCTTCTGGGCCGACGTCATCGATCAGCTCGGCATCAACTTCGAGCGTCCGCCCGACGAGATCTTGCCGGGTACCCCGCTCGATCCGGAATGGCTCTCCGGAGCGCGATTCAACATCGCGGCGTCCTGTCTCGACGGCGACCCAGATAGGCCGGCCATCGTCCATCGGCGAAATGGTGCCGATCTCACCGTCGCACGAGGTGAACTGAGAGACCTCTGCTTCCGGTTTGCCGCCGGCTTCGCTTCAGCCGGCTTCCGACCGGGCGATGGGGTGGCGATTGCCATGATCATGAACCTGGAGTCGATCGTCGCCTACCTCGGAACGGTGCTGGCCGGGGGGGTAGTGGTGTCGATTGCGGACTCGTTTTCACCAGCAGAGATCGAGACTCGGCTGCGCGTGACTGAGCCGGTTGCCGTTGTCACACAGGATCGCATCGTCCGCCTCGGCAAGGAACTGCCCATGTTCGACAAGGTCGTGGCGGCTGGGGCCGAACGCTGCATCGTCGTCGACACCGGGGGAGACGTGGTGCTCCGGAGAGAGGACATCGCCTGGGATGACTTCATGGGCGACGATGGAGTTGGTGCTGTCCCCAGGGAGGCATCTGCGCCTACCAACATTCTTTTCTCTTCGGGCACGACGGGGGACCCCAAGGCCATCCCGTGGTCCCAGATCACACCGTTGAAGGCGGCGATGGACGGCCGCTACCACCAGGACATCCATGCCGACGACGTCGTGGCCTGGCCTACGAACCTCGGCTGGATGATGGGTCCGTGGCTGATCTATGCAGCACTCCTCAACGGCGCCGCTTTCGCTCTGTACGACGATGCTCCGACGGATCGAGGCTTCACTTCTTTCGTTGCCGACGCGGGCGTCACCGTGCTTGGTCTCGTTCCTTCGTTGGCGGCGGCCTGGCGCGCCGGAGGCGCTCTCGACGACGTTGATTGGTCGCGAGTGCGCGTTCTCTCATCGACGGGGGAGGCGTCGAATCCCGTTGACTATCGCTGGCTGATGGGCCGGGTCGGAGCCCCGGTCATCGAATACGTCGGCGGGACCGAGATCGGTGGGGCCTACCTGGCAGGGACGGTGGTCGAGCCAGCATTTCCGTCGCAGTTCACGACCCCGACGCTTGGACTCGATGTACGTATCCTCGACGACGAGGGTCGGCCGACCAACAACGGCGAGCTGTTCATCGTGCCTCCTTCCATCGGGTTGTCGACCGAGCTGCTCAACCAAGATCACGAGGCCGTCTACACAGCAGGTGTGCCGGATGCCGACGTCCCGCTCCGACGTCATGGTGATCACATGGAGAGACTCGACTCGGGCAACTTCCGGGCCCTCGGCCGAATCGACGACACGATGAACCTCGGCGGGATCAAGGTGTCATCTGCAGACCTGGAGCGTGTCATCACAAGCGTGCCGGGCGTCGCCGAGGCGGCGGCCGTTGCCGTTCCTCCTCCCGGCGGGGGACCCGGGCGCCTCGTTGTGTTTGCGGTGATCGCGTCCGATTCAGAATGGGACGCCCCGGGCCTGCAGGACCCGATGCAGGCCGCCATCCGCCGCGATCTCAACCCGCTCTTTCGTATCCACGAGGTCGTGATCCTCGATGCCCTTCCCCGAACCGCGTCACAGAAGGTGATGCGGAGGAGTCTTCGGTCCTCTTACGACGGATGATCCGCACCATCGTGCGGTCTCCCGGCCAAATCCATCCAGTCCTCGGGCGGCACACCGAGGGCATCGGCGATTCGGTTGATGTAGTTGAAGTAGGAGCACACTTGGGTGGCGTCATGGATGGCACGATCGTCCCAGCCTGCTTGACGGAGCGTCTCGACATCGGGTTTGCCGCACGTTTCGGGAGTGACCGTCAGCTTCTCGGCGAAGTCGAGGAGAGCTCGCGTTGGCCCGTCGAGGCCCGCCGTTCTCCAATCCCTGGCGAACCGGTCCACCATCCGTTGATCGTCGACCTCCGACCGAAGATCGTGAAGGTGAGCCTGTGTTCAGTAAACACATCCGTTCGCCTGAGAGGTGACCACGGCGATCATCTCGCGCTGCGCTCGGCTCAGCGGCGAGTCGCCGAACATGATCGTCCCATAGAAGCGCATGGAGTCGCGCATCGTCTCGCCGTTTTGGCTCATGATCGAGACGATGTTCCATATTCGACCGGCACGCCTGAGTGCCTTGTCGTACTCTCGTTTGGTCGCCCCCACAGCCTGGTCTGGCTGGATCTCCTCGATGTGCGGCATGCCGCCACGGTAGCTGCGTAGGCTGCCCGCTCGTGATCGCTGCTCAGGTCGTCGTGTTCGCCGCGGGTGCCGTGTTGGTTGTATTCGTATTGGAGACGGCGATTCGGACCGTCGTGTTACCTCGGGGTGCTCGCTCGGCTCTGGCGTCGGCCGTGTTCTGGGCCGTTGGTTGGGTTGTCGACCTCGCTGCCGTGAGGGTCCGAGACTTCGAATCCGAGGACCGGATTCGTGCTGTGCACGGTCCGGTTGCGCTGCTGGCTTTGGTGTTCACGTGGCTGCTGTTGGTGCTTGTCGGCTTCATGATGATGTTCTGGGCCCTGAGCCCAGACGAAGGATGGGGCGAAGCATTTCACCTCAGCGGATCGTCGATCACGACCCTTGGTTTCGCTCCGGCGGATAACACCATCGAGCAGATGCTGGCGTTCGCCGTTGCCGGCCTCGGCTTGCTGCTCCTCACACTTCTCATCACGTACCTGCCCTCCATCTATGGCGCATTTTCTCGTCGTGAGACAAAGGTGGGCTTGCTCGAGGTGAGAGCCGGCTCACCTCCGAGCGCCCTCGAGTTCCTGATCCGCTATCAACGCATTGGTTGGATCGATCGCCTCGACGAAGAGTGGGCGGGTTGGGAAGCATGGTTCGCCGAGATCGAGGAGAGCCACACGACTTACCCGGCGCTTGCCTTCTTCCGCTCCCCGGATCCCTACCGGTCATGGGTGACCGCGGCGGGCACGGTGCTCGATACGGCTGCGGTCTACGCGTCGACCCTCGCCATCGAACCCAACGCACCCGCTGGGGTGACGATCCGCGCCGGATACATAGCGCTGCGGAGAATCGCGGACTTCTTCGGACTTCCGTATGACCCTGATCCGTCACCGGACGATCCGATCAGCATCACACGCGCCGAGTACGACGCCCTTTACGACTCCCTCGTCGAGGCGGGCCTCGATCTGGTGCCGGACCGGGACCAGGCGTGGCGAGACTTCGCCGGGTGGAGGGTGAATTACGACACGGTTCTCTTGTTGCTCGCTGAGATGGTGCACGCACCGTATGCGCCGTGGACTAACGATCGTTCGCCACCCGATCACCATCGGCACAAGGCTGCCTGGTTGTGGCAGCCCCGAGGACGGCGTCGGGGCTCACGTCAGGCATAATCCTTCGTGTTGGACAACGGAGGGCCTGGTGACCACAGCACAGCCGTACGGTTCGCTACGCGAACGGTTGCATGGGATTCCCGGTGTTGTGATGCTCATCGGAGCACCCGATACCGGCAAGACGACGCTGGCCCGACTCCTCCTGAACGACGCTGTCGAGTCCGGCATGACCGGAGCGTTCGTCGACGGCGACGTC
>JAUVPA010000160.1 GCA_030598905.1 Acidimicrobiia bacterium | reverse complement strand
GCGCGCCCGGCGTGTGATGCACGTGCCGTGGCAAGCGCCATGATGACCACGTCGGCTGCACGGTGATTCTCACCCGCGTTGAGGTCGAACTGGCGATCGCTGAGGAGTTTCAGGGCGTAACCGGCGTCGGGACCCATCGTGCCGAAGGCGCCGCCCCAGGGCACCTCGTCGGGTGAGCCGAGGTCACCCGGTCGGTCGGGTTTCCACCGTCGAGCCGGCGCCGGGTGCGCCGTCGGGCGCGGCAGGTTGGCGATCTCGACCTCGATGTTCGGCTGCTGTGCCATCAGTGGCGATGGTAGGTGCGGCTGGTGCAACACCCGCCTCTCAGACGTACTCCAACCACTCCGGGTGGCTGTCGAGCCGACCCGTGGCGGTGCCCATGAAGAGCTCCTGAGCCCGGCGGGTGACAGGGCCGGGCTTGCCCTCGCCAACGGGGCGGTCGTCGACCTCGCGTATGGGAGTCACCTCTGCTGCTGTGCCGGTGAAGAACGCTTCGTCCGCGTAGTAGATGTCCGTCCTCGCCAAGGCGTGCTCGCGAACGTCGAACCCGTCTTCACGAAGCAAGGTCATCACCGAGCTACGCGTGATGCCGTCGAGCACGCCGGCGGTGATCGGTGGTGTCGAGACCACTCCGTCACGGATCAAGAACAGGTTCTCCCCACTCCCCTCGGCGATGAACCCTTGGCTGTTCAGCATCAAAGCCTCGTCGTAGCCGCCTCGGAGAGCTTCCTGTTTGGCCATCACGCTGTTGACGTAGGCGCCCGTGCCCTTGGCATTCGGCATCATCGAACCGGCGTCGATCCGCCGCCACGATGACGTTGCGATGCGAATGCCGTCACGGAGCCCTTCCTCGCCAAGGTAGGCCCCCCATTCCCACGAGGCGATGATGGTGTGGATGTTGGCGCCTGCCGGATTCAGGCCCATGCTGCCCGTGCCGTAGAACACGATCGGTCGGATGTAGCCGGACGTGAGGCGGTTGACGGCCAGGATCTCTTTACCGGCCTTGACGAGATCGTCGACAGACCACTCGAGAGGAATGCCGAGGGCCTTGCACGAGCGCACCAGGCGTCTCATATGGTCGGTCAGCCGGAATATCGCACCGCCTCGCTCCGTCTCGTAAGCGCGAATGCCTTCGAATGCCCCCGTGCCGTAGTGCAGGCCGTGCGACAGAACGTGCACGTTGGCCTCGTCCCAGGGAACGAGCGTGCCGTCCATCCAGATGAGTTCTGTGGGCTCCATGGGGGGATTCTTGCAGAGAGGAGCCGCTGCGGTACCGGACAGGTGTGAGTTCAGTCGCCGCTGCGCAGATGCCGTTCGTGCCAATCGAGGATGATCTCGAACCGCTGCTGGCGGTTGAGGGGTTTGCCCGACCGCGACAGCTCGTGTCCCTCGGGGGCGGGGAATCGGACGAACTCGGTATCGACGTCCTGTCGAAGCAGAAGGGTGAAGAGCTGTTCGGCTTGTTCGACCGGACAGCGCCAGTCCGTCTCCGAGTGGAGGACGAGCGTTGGCGTCGTGATGTCGTGGGCGTACGCCATAGGACTTGCGTTCCACAGAGTCTCCCAACCGTCCGGAGGTGTTGTGCCGAGATAGCTGCGGTCGAACCAGGGACCGATGTCCGATGTCGCCGCGAATGACGTCCACACGTAGAGCCCACGTTCGGCGACAGACGACCGGTAGCGCTGATCGGCGGCCGTGACGCGTACGGCAGCAAAACCACCGTACGAGCCTCCCATCACACCCATTCGAGAGGTGTCGAGGCGAGGGAAAACCGCAGCCGCCGCGTCCGGAGCCGCGATGAGATCGACAATATCGGGCGGCATTGGCTCGTGCCAGCGCCCCACGACGGCCCGAACGAAGTCGACACCGTAGCCACTCGAACCCCTCGGATTCGTGGCGACAACTCCGTAGCCAGCACCCGCGTAGACCTGAAACTCGTCGAAGAACCCCAGCCCGTACTGGGTCGCCGGCCCGCCGTGGATGTTGAGCAAGAGGGGCACGTCGTCTTCACCCTCCGGCAGATAGGCCCATCCTTCGACGGTGACTCGGTCGTGATCGATGGTGAACCGTTGCGGCTCGACGAGCGTGGTATTGGCTTTGAAGTCATCGTTGAGTGACGTGATCTGCTTTTCTGCGCCGTCTTGCCACCACCAGACCTCGCCTGGATCGGTCGGAGCATTGGCCACGAACACAGCCGCCGAACCGTCTCGTCGCGGGTCGACGCCCGTGATCACTCTGTCGCCACCAGCGATCTCGAGGGTCTCACCGGCCGGAGATCGGACAATGGCGCGGATGGCCCCCTCGTCCTCGACCACGCTCATGAACGAGCCGTCGTCGGCCCAGCGAGGACCTCTCGGGGTGATGGTCGGGCTGAAGGGGAAGATGTTCCGCTCGAGGTCGCCGGTCAGATCGGTGAGCGATCCGTCGTCCTCGCGGCGCCACAGGGGGTATACGTTCGGATGGGCCCAGAGGTCGGGACGCCCGATGTAGTGGAGATGGCCCTGCCGGTCATAGCTCGGCGCCTCCCAAAGCCCGACCTCCGACATCGCCTCAGCCGCACCTCCTTGGTCAGAGACCTCCCAGATCTGTGTGCCCGGATCGAGGCCGCGCTCGTCGTGGCGAGCCGAAACGAAGGTGAGCTTGCGCCCGGACGGGTGCCAGGCGATCGATACCTCATAGAAGTCTCCCGGCGTGAGACACGTCGGATCTTCCTTGCCCGCCGGGTCGACCAGCCAGATGTGGCTACGGACGTCGAAGAGCCAGCCGATGTTGTCGAAGCGATACGGAACTCGCGTGATGCGCTTCGGCTTCTTGGCCCGTTCCTCGGGTTCGAGGCCGGCGTATTCTTCGATGTACTCCCCGGCAACCACGGCGATCCTCTTGCCGTCCGGCGACCATTCGACCTCGAGCACACCGAGCTCGAACTCGGTGACGACGGCAGCCTCTCCCCCGCCGATGGGAAGAACAGCAACCTGTGCGAGCCGCTTGTCCTTTTTGCCGGCACGAAGGAAGGCCAACTGCGATCCATCGGGCGACCATCGCGGGGCCAAGTCGGTGGGACCTGCCGTCAAGGGGCGCGCCTCGGCTCCATTCCACAACCAGATCCGACGCTCGTAACGATCCTCCTCGAGATTCATACGTGTCACGACGAAGGCGGCGCGCTCGCCATCGGGATGCATCCTTGGATCGGAAGGAGTCAGGTAGTCGCCAAGCTGGTCGGGTCGCATGTGTCCTCTGGTTCTCGTCACTCGTGCGGATAGAGACTAGAAAGAGCACCGTGAAGAGGTTCATCGCCTCCGGCTTCTCGGTCGGATTCATCCCGAAAATGCTGTGGGGCAGTGACAGCGGCGCCGGAACTCTCGGTGCCGGGCTCGCTGCACTCGTATCCCTTGCCCTGTGGAAGACGCCCTGGTGGACGGGCGTGCTGGCATTTGTCATCGCCTTTGCCCTATCGCTGTGGTCGTCGCAGCCCTTCGCCGAATCGGAGGGGGACCCGGGCTGGGTGTGCATCGACGAGATGGCGGGCACCTTCATCGCCGTGATCGGTCTCACGGGATGGCCGTGGGTGGTCGCCGTCGTCGTCGCCCGGCTCGCCGACATCTTCAAGGTGCTGCCCGGAGTGCGCCAAGCCGAGGATCTCCACGGCGCTGTTGGTATCACCATGGACGATGTGCTGGCCGGCCTCTACGGGCTCGCTGCCGGCTGGGTTCTCTTCTTCGTTCTTGCGTAAATGCCCGGCGATATACGCCGGGCATTTACGCAAGAACGGGTCAGGGGAGGTCGATGTAGCGGGCTGAGTTGACGCCGTCGAGGGCGAGTAGCGCCTCGATGTTGTCGTCACTGAGCGACTGGTCGATGGCCAATCCCATCATCGCCGCCGCGCCCGACGGATCGCGCCCGACGACCATGTCCGAGATGTTCACCTCGAGGTCACCGAGAAACATACCGATTCTGCCAATGACGCCTGGCACATCTTCGTTCCTCACCAAGAGCAGGTGCTCGGTAATTGGGACCTCGATCTCGTAGCCGTCGACGTCGATGAGAACAGGACCCTTGCGTTCCATATAGGTGCCTGCCACAACACGCTCAACGCCGTCGACAGTACCGCTGAGACGCACGACCGATTGGTAGTCCAACGCTTCGGGCTGGGCTTCCTCGACGACCCGCACGCCGTGGCGTTCGGCGATGACCGGAGCGTTGACGTATGACACGGAACCCTCCGTGACGCTCGACACAGCGCCACGCAGCGCCGCCAGCGCCAGCGGCTTGACCGGTTCATCGGCCAGGCGGCCCTGGGCGCACACCGTCAGCTCGTCGGGTAGGCCGTGAGCGAACGCGGAAAAGATTGCTCCGAGTTGCTCGGCGACGCGAAGGAACGGACGCAGCTCGTCCGAAACCGACGGGCCGAGTTCCAAATTGACGGCCGACAGCACCAACTCTCCGCGAAGTGCTTCGGCTACAG
>JAUVPA010000053.1 GCA_030598905.1 Acidimicrobiia bacterium | reverse complement strand
CTGCTCGTTGCGTGCCGCTACCTGGCGAGTCTCGTCTGATTCCTCGGTCGGAAAGTCGACGGTGTAGACGCCTTCTTCGAGATCGCGTGTCAAGTGAAAACCCGCGTCACGGAAGACTCGCATCATGGCGTAGTTGTGGGCGAGGAGAAAGGCCCGGAACTGCGTGATGCCGTTGGCTCGGGCATACACCGTCAATCGGTTGAGGAGGACCGTGCCGACCCCTCGACCCTGTTGATCATCAGCGACAGCGAAGGCAACTTCGGCGACCTCGGGCGTAGTTTCGGCCGAGCTGTACCGGCCCACGCCCACGATCGCTCCCTCGTGAACAGCAACGAACGCCATGTTCTGCGAGTAGTCGAGTTGGGTGAATGCTCGGACCTCCTCGTCATTGAGATCACGCTTCACGCGGAAGAACCGGAAGTAGCTGCTCTCCGATGAGAGGTTTCGGACCATCTCACGGAGCGCCGGTCCGTCCTCGGGGGCGATCGGCCGGATGCGCATCGTTCCGCCGTCCTTGAGAGCGGCATCTCCAACCCACTCTGCGGGGTACTCCGGCGGTGTCGATTCGATGGTGAGATTGGCGAGCGGTGGTGTCATAGACACCGATTCTCGCGTTGTTTCCGCACGTCTGGCGTACCGCAGGCCCAAATACCGGTCTGCGGTACGCCAGACGCGTGAACGAACCGGTCGTCGCCGGTCTCGCTGTCACCAACTCAGGCCAGCTCGACCAGCTCCAGCATGGTTTCGTCGAAATAGGCAGTTTCCCCATCGGGCATGAGCACAGCCCGGTCCGGAGCCACTCCGGCAACGAATTCGACGTCGTGACTCACCAGGATGATCGTCCCCTCATACTGATCGAGGGCGTCGAGGAGTGCGCCCTTCGCCTGCGGGTCCAGGTTGTTCGTCGGCTCGTCCAGCAGGAGAACGTTGTGCCGCCCAACGACCAGCGTGGCAAGGGCAAGCTTCGTCTTCTCACCACCCGAGAGCGATCCGGCCTCCTGGTCGATCTTGTCGGCGAGGAGGAAATGACCCAGAACGCCGCGCAGCTGCTGGTCGGGCAGGCCAGACACTCGTCTCATGTGGTCCAGCACGGTGGCTGCCAGATCCAGATTTTCGTGCTCCTGGGCGTAGTAGCCGACCGACACCCGATAGCCGATCTCGACATCCCCTACGTCTGGAGAGTCGACGCCGGCGAGGATCTTGAGGAGAGTCGTCTTGCCAGCACCGTTCAAACCGATGATCGCCAGACGCTCCCCCCGATCGACGTCGACGTCCACGTCGACGAATACGACAGTGTGCCCAAACGCCTTGCCGAGGCCTTCTGCATTCAGTGGCGTACTGCCCGACGGCTCGGGCTGGGGGAAGCGAAGCACCACACCCTTGCGTTTCTTGCCGACCTCGACCAGTTGGCCGCGCATCTTCTCGACCCGCGTTTCCCACGACCGAGCCCGTTTTGCCATCTTCTCCGTCGTTCCTTTGAAGCGACGGATTCCCTGCTCGAGCCGAGCGATCTTCTCTTCCTGGTGGCGCCGCTCCTTGATGCGTTGCTCCCGGCGCCTCTCCCTCTCGGACAGGAAGTTGGAGTAGTTGCCTCGGTAAGCCTCGATGCGGTGGTCCTCGACCGAGAGCACGGAGGTGATCGACGCGTCCAAGAGGGGAAGGTCGTGGCTCACGACCAGCAAACCACCTTCGTAGGCGTCGAGGAACGACACGAGCCATGCCTTGGCATCGAGGTCGAGGTGGTTTGTCGGCTCGTCGAGCATGAGTGTGTCGGTCTCCTTGAAAAGGATGCGCGCCAGCTCCACACGGCGCCTCTGGCCACCCGACATCGTTGCGACACGCTGCTCGAGCTCGTCGCTGCCGATGCCTAGGGAGTGGGCGAAGCGCTTCGCCTCGGCCTTGGCGATGTAGCCACCGCGTGCGGTGAACTCGTCCTCGAGTCGGGAGAACCTCTTGATGAGCCGATCGCGCGCTTGCGCTGAAGCCGATTCCATCTCGAGGCGTGTCGTCTCGATGTGCCGTTCGAGATCACCGATAGCGCGGGCGCTGAGGATCCGTTCGAGCGCTGTTGTCTCCTCGTCGGGGAGCTTGGCAACAGCAGCTTCCTGCGACAGATACCCAATGACACCGCTGCGCCGGATGGCGCCCTCGGCGCTTGATCGGTAACCGGCAAGCGTCCGGAGCAGGGTCGTTTTGCCCGCGCCATTGGGACCGACGAGACCGATCTTGTCCCCGGCTTGGACGGAGAAGGTCGCGCCGATGATGAGCGCACGAGCGCCCGCTTCAATGGAGACGTCACGAACGAGAAGCATGAGGCCGTCTTGCCTAGGGTTGAGCGAGCAGCGTAGGGGTGGATGGCCCTATCGCAGCGCGGCGGCGTCGGTTCCCATCGAGGCGACGAAACGGGGAACGTCGGCGGCAGCAAGCGGGCGAGAGAAATGATAACCCTGCATCTTCCGGCAGCCGATGCTGCGCAGGAAGTCGGCCTGTTCGGCGCTCTCGACACCCTCGGCGACGACATCCATGCGCAGGCTCGTGGCAAGGCCGATGATGGCCGAAGAGATCGCGGCACCGTCCCGGTCATGAGCAACGTCACGCGTGAAGGTGCGGTCGATCTTCAGCGAATCGATTGGTAGCTGGTTGAGATAGCTCAGGGACGAGTATCCGGTTCCGAAGTCGTCGATCGACACACGTACTCCCATGTCCCGGAGCCTCTCCAAGGCTCGTCTTGCCAGTTCGACATCGGCGACGAGCGTTCCCTCCGTCAGCTCGATCTCGAGATAGCGCGGGCTGAGACCAGCAGCGGCCAGGGATGTGGCGACGGTTTCCACCAGGTTGCCCATACGGAACTGCCGCGACGAGACGTTGACCGCAACAGTCATCTCAGACAGTCCGAGGTCGAGCCACGACCTCATCTGGTTGCACGCCTGATCGAGCACCCACTCCCCCATCGGGATGATCAGGTCGGTCTCTTCGGCCAGCGGGATGAATTTGCTCGGCAGAACACGCCCCAACTCGGGATGGTTCCATCGCAGCAGCGCTTCGAAACCGATCACCGTTCCCAACGAGGTATCCACTTTCGGTTGGTACACGAGCTCGAGCTGATCACCACTCTCAAGGGCGTGTCGCAGACCGTCAATCAGGGAAATTCGCTCGGTCGTTCGCTCCCGCAGCTCCCTGGTGAAGTACTGATAGGTGTTGCGTCCGGCCGCCTTCGCCGAGTACATCGCGATGTCGGCCCCTTTGAGGAGCTCATCGGCGTCGTCGCCATCCACGGGGTACATCGCGATGCCGATGGAGGTCGTGACGACCAGCTCACGATGACCCAACCGATGCGGTGCCGAGAGGGCCGCAAGGATCTTCGTGGCCACCCGCCCGGCATCCTCGACGCGATGCCCGCCTTCGAGGATCACCGTGAATTCGTCACCCCCGAGCCGGGCCACCGTGTCGGACTCGCGAACGGAACCGACGAGCCGTTCGGCGACCTGGCGAAGCAGTGCATCCCCGGCCGCGTGGCCGTAGCGGTCGTTGACGTCCTTGAAGTCATCCATGTCGAGAAACATCAGCGCCACGAGCCCTCCATCGCGCCGAGCGCGAGCCACGGCGGACTGGAGTCGGTCGGCGAACAGCGTGCGGTTGATCAACCCGGTCAGCGGGTCGTAGCGAGCCAGATAGTTCATGCGGCGCGCATCGATCTCTCGCTCGGAGAAGTGTTCGGCGTCACGCTCGCGCCAACGGTCGCGAATCCGCTTGACCGCGGGCCGGAACAAGAACAATGCCTCGAGGAGCAACAGGACGAGCGTGGCGCTCAGCAGCAGGTACTGGGTCTGCTTCAGGGCATCGACCCGTTCCTCCGCCTCCACCTGAGACTGGAACACAATGCTCCCCATCCGAGAATCGAAGACCGAAGAGGCGGACTGGACCCGATCGAGGGCGCCCGGGGAAGGCATGATCCCTGCCTGGAGTGCGTTGGCCACCTCGTTCCCCGCTTGCACCAGGTGTGAGAAAGACGTCGAGGCCTCGACCAGCAACCGGCCGAGCGCGTCGCTCGTCGGCGCAGGAAGGCCGAGGGCATCGTTGCCAAACTGTAGAGCGAGTTGACGCGTCTCGAGGCTCTCGACGGCATCTCGCATCTGCACCGCGGTATCTGGACCAGCTCGTTCGTCCTCGACGAGCGATGCCGCGTCGGCCAACCCGCGGGCCGCCCGGCTCTGTGCCGCCGATACCTCGAGGAACGCCGCGTCGGCCTCCTGGCGAGAGAGTGCTGAGTAGGTGACAAACGTCGAGGCGATGACGAACCCGGCGATGACGAGTAGTCCCACGATGTAAGGCCAGACGGGTCGCTTCGGCATCTCGTCGAACGCGGGGGGTGGATCGACCGAGATCGAGTCGAGGATGTCGTCGGGCGAACCCGAGTGTGTGGTCGTTCGAGCGTTTGTCATGGTCCATCCACCGGCAGAGAGTGGCTGATTTGACCACTCTCTGTAGTTATCGGCAAGGACCCTCCACTGATTGAATCGCCAATGACCTCCCCAGCGCAGATAGGGTCGGTGTCGAGAGTGATCGAGTCAGATCGAGCGGCCCAGCCAGCCCATCACAAAGTCGATGACTACAGGTTCCCGCAGCAGAGCGAAGTGACTCACGTCGCCGATGACCACAGCGCTGGTGGGATCGAGACGCGGCGCTCCGATGCCGCTCGCCGCCCGCACTACGAGATCACCCATCACCACACCCACGGGATGACGTGGATCAGCGGTGATGGCACCTGCGACGAAGTGGTGCCGGACATCGCGCGGCAGGAAGTGATCACCAACGGTATCGGTCATCAACGCGTCAGGGTCGATCCCCTTCCAGTCTTCGTCGGCGACCGCGCCGAACCTGAGATCTTTGATCCCGACGCTGCGGGTGTTCAGAAAGTCGGCGAGGGGCCGGGTTTCGGGAGCTATGCCGAGGCCCCACGCCATGACATTGACGGCCTTCTCCAGAGGTGTGCCCCGATGCGGCGATCCCACGGTCACAACATCGACAACATCCTCGATCCAGCTGTGTCCCGCCGCGCGACCTGATGCAAGAGCACTTCGCACAACCAGGCCGCCCATCGAGCTGCCGACGAGGGCGACAGACTGCACCGGGACCGGCCACGCTGCATGGACCTCTTCGAGCAGAGAGGAAAGACGTGACCCGTTGACCGACACGCGGAGTCCGGTGTTGTAGCGGATCGAGACAGGAGTGAGAGCGGGGTGATCAGCGATCGCCGAGCCGAGACCGCGTTTGGCGCCGGTGCCTTGCCAGCACTGTTCCGTTTCGCAGAGTCCATGCACCAGCACGACCAGACTCCCCGAAGCTCCCGGAAAGGCGACCGTCAGGTCGGGGTCAATGGCGACGGGGGATCCCTGCTGATCACGGATGCCCATCGAAATCCTCAGTCGGTCCTCGTGCCGGCCGAGCGAGTCACCCCAGAGGCCGTTCACGAGTGCCTGGACGGAATCCGCCGTGGCCCGGTCGACCGGCTTCCCGACATCCAGGGCAATGCCCACGGCCGTCCCACCGGAACGAACTGATCCATACACAACACTCGAGATGGCGTCGTGCACCACTCGCACCGGCTTGGCACCTGAGCCGAATGGCGCGAACCAACGCCGGGCGATCGCCCGATGCATCCCCTCGATGGGCTCCACGATTCGCTCCGTGGCGAGGGCAATGGCGCTGCCGAAAGTCATTGCGGTCGGATCCTGGTCGCTTGCGCGCACCGTAGCGCTTGCCGCCCGTCCTGGTGGTCCGGTGTCCCAAAAGCTACGTAGTCGCCCTGCTCTCGACTACGCCGCGGCATCAATTGGGCGGCGGACCCCTAACATCGCGTCTCAATGCCGGCCTGGCTCCAAGACGGCTACGTCATCTTCGCCTTCATCGTGGTGACGCTGCCGTTGATCGCTCTCTACGTGTACACGATCGTCGACATTATCCGCCGCGAGGGAATGAGCAACATCAAAAAGGCCGGCTGGGGCGTGTGGATCATCCTCATCCCCGCAATCGGGGTTCTTACTTACCTCGCCATCAGGCCGACGCCTCCGCCGCTGGGCAAGAGCGGAGACGCTGCGCACACCGGAGTCGCCAGCGAGGTCCAGGAGTTACGCCGTCGCTCTCAGCAAGGAGAGATGGATGAGGCGTCGTTCGTCTCCGCCAAACGGGCTCTCTTCAACCTCTGAGGCCACCCGGCCAGGCGAGGTAGGCTCGCCGCGGCCCGGGTGCTGGAACTGGTAGACAGAGGGCGCTTAAAACGCCCCGCTCGCAAGGGCGTGTGGGTTCGAGTCCCACCCCGGGCACTCTCTTCGTTACCAGGTCTCGAGCCCGGTGGTCAGTCGATCGACGAGGCGATCGAAGGATTCGTCGACATCGACCGGTAGACCGAACCCACCTGCCGCCTCGAGCGCGAGGAACCCGTGGACGGATGCCCGCAGGTACCGCGCCGCGTGAATGATCTCGCTCTCGGCAAGCCCATACCCCTCCAGCACGGCAGTAACGGTTGCCAGCGCCCGATTCGATGCCTCTGCGATCGCTGGTTCGTCACTCTCGCTCGTTCGAACGGTGGCCGCGTACAGAGCCGGTTCCTCGTGAGCCATGGTGCGCACCGCGTGACACACCGCGACCACCGCTTCGCGCTTCGCCTTGCCGGCCGCAGCTCCACTCAGATGTCGATCGAGCTCTTCGAATCCGCGAAGTCTCAAGGCGGCGTGAAGCCCATCGAGGCCGTCGATGTGGCTATACAGCGAAGGACTCCGCACGCCCAGTCGGCCCGCCACCTCCGACAGCCTCAATCCCTCCAAACCCGCGCCGTTGGCGATGGTGACGGCCGTGTCGACGACATCGGTACGCGTGATACCGGCCCTAGGAATGATCGCTCCCGGCGAATTGGAGGATGGCCGCCGCGACGGACTCCGGCTCTTCCGCCTGTGGGTAGTGCCCAGCACCGTTCACCAGAACGCTGTCGCCGCTCAATCGAGACACGATGAACTCCGCCTCCGCCGCCGGATCCGCGAAATCCGGATCAGCTGTGCCCATGATGACGAGCGTGGGGACAGTCACAGAGTCCAAGCGTCGCTCCGACTCGGCGTGCGAGTTGAAGGCCAGAGAACGAAATGCCTTGTACCTACCCGATTCATTCAGGTTGTTGCCGAGACGGAGGACGTACTCGTCGTGATCGGCAGGCTTGCGTCCCGGGTACATCTTGGACCGGTAGTAGCTGAGCCATGCGGACTTGCCCCACGGCGGTGAGAGCATCACCTTGAACGCCGCCTTCTGCCACGCCGGCGCCGGGACGTCTCGCACGAAGGGACCAATCAAGACGAGCCGTGAGACGCGATCGGCGTGCTCCACTGCAGCGATCACGGCCGATGACGCCGTGAGGGAATTGCCGATCACTGTGGCCGGACCGGCCCCGATGTGGTCGACGAGCGCCACGATGTCAGTAGCGATGGCCGCATCGGAGTAGTCGTCCCACAGGACGGAAGAATCACCGGCACCTCTCAGGTCCATCGTGACCACCCTGTAGCCGGCCGCAGTGAGCAACGGGACGAGGTGCCGGTACGCGGCCCGCAAGTCCCCCATTCCCGGAGCGGCGACGACCAATGGTCCGGTGCCGCCCGAGTCGTCGAACGCTATGCGGCCGCCCGGTCGCTCGAGATAGCTGGTCATAGGATTGCGCCTTTCAGTAATATCCTAATCCTCTTAGGTTATTAACTAATACTATTAGGAACTCGAGAGACTGTCAACTCCCTGGAGCAGCTTCTCCCTCGAGGGGGTAGCCGGCCTCCAGCCAATCGCTGAGGCCGCCCGAATAGCGCCGGACGTGTTTGTAGCCCTGCTCGAGCAAAGCCTTATAGGCGTATTGGCTGGCAACACAGGCCTCGTCCGAGCAGTACACGACGATGTCGTCGTCCTCATCGAGGCCGTCGAGTGCGGCGTCGACCGTGTTGAAGTTGATCGAGCCGGGAATGTGCATGGCACGAAAGGCCCACTCGTGCAACGCCATCACCAGCTTGATGTCGGCACCCTTGTCGAGCAGCGCCTTGAGCTCGTCGCGCTCGATCGTCTCGATGTCCATGGGTGGAATCTAACGTGCCCGGCGCGGCGCCAGACGCACCGGACCCGGGCCCCTGTATCCTCGGCGGACCAGCGGTCTATGGAGGATGCAGCCGTGAAAGTGTTCCCATCGGAGAAGATTCGCAACGTTGCGCTCGTCGGCCACAACGGGTCGGGCAAGACGACCCTCGCCGAAGCCCTTCTCTTCCGTGCCAATACGATCGACCGGCTGGGACGCGTCGAAGACGGCAACACCGTCACCGACTTCGATCCCGAAGAGCACAGCCGCGGGATGTCCCTCTCCCTCTCTCTCGCCCCCTTCGAATGGAAGGGCCACAAGGTCAACCTCATCGACGCACCCGGCTACGCCGACTTCGTCGGGGACGTTCACGCCGCGCTTCGTGTCACCGATCTCGCCGTCTTCGTCGTCAGCGCAGTCGAAGGAGTGGAAGTCCAGACCGAATACGCCTGGGCTGTGGCTGAGGATCTCAACATTCCCCGCATGGTTTTCATCAACAAACTCGACAAGGAACGCGCCTCGTTCGATCGCACCCTGGACCAATTGCGCGATCGCTTCGGCGCGGGTGTGGCTCCAATCGAACTCCCCATCGGCGAGCAGGCGGCTTTTCACGGCGTCGCCGACCTGTTCCGCGACAAGGCCTACGTCTATGACAGCGGACACGCAGAAGAGGTCGAGATCCCCGAACAGCTCAAAGCACGAGAGCACACCGTGCACGACAGCCTCGTTGAAGGCATCGTCGTCGCCGACGACGATCTGCTCGAGCGTTACCTCGATGGGGACGTGCCAAGCGTCGAGGAGCTCGCGCACACCATGGCGATCGGAATTGCAGACGCCAAGGTCTTCCCCGTTGTCTGTGGATCCGCCACTGGTCCTATCGCAGTCGACCGCCTCGCCGACTTCATCATCGAGCTCGGGCCGTCTCCGCTCGACCGGCCTCCCACCATCGTCGAAGCCGGCGATCAGATGATCGAGATCGAAGCCAATGCCGACGCCGAGCCTCTCGTCTTTGTCTTCAAGACCATCGCCGACCCTTACGTCGGCAAGATCAGCCTCTTCCGCGTCCTGTCCGGCACGATCACGGTCGAGACAACGCTCACCAACTCACGCTCCGGCAGCGATGAGAAGCTCGCCAAGATCGCGACGATGGTGGGCAAAGAAACCGAG
>JAUVPA010000049.1 GCA_030598905.1 Acidimicrobiia bacterium | reverse complement strand
GTTTCTCTGGTTCACGCTGGCTCTCATCGCGTTGTGGGTCATCTGGCAGTGGATACCCATCGTGCAATGGGTCTTCGCCATTGCCGTGATCGCTGCCGGCCTCTATCTCGTCGTCAGGCCGATCGTGGACTGATACGTCACCTATTACGTCCTCACCACCGAGCGACTGATCACTCGCACCGGACTCATTGCTCGCTCGGGGATCGAGATCCCGCTCGAGAGGATCACCAACGTCAATTTCAACCAGACGATGATCGAGCGAATCCTCGCCGCCGGTGATCTTGTGGTGGAGTCAGCGGGTGAGATGGGCAGTAGCCACTTCAAGAACATCCTTCGCCCCGATGAGTTTCAGGCACTGTTGTACAAAACGCGTGAAGAACGCACCGTTGCGTTGCAGCGCGGTCAGGCCCATCCGCCTCCGGCCGCGCCGCCTCCCACCGAGCCGGCACCCGACGCCACCGACCAGCTCCGCCGTCTGAAACTGCTCCACGAAGACGGGATCATCACCGACGCCGAGTATGCCGAGAAACGCCAGAAGCTGGTTGATGAGATCTAGCTAGTTGCCCCTGAAGAAGTGGTTGGTAGATAGCCAGAAGCGCGTTCGAAGCGGGCGACGGTTTCGATGTGGTAGGTCTGGGGGAACAAGTCGACCGGCGCAGCCCAGTCGAGGCCGTACCCGGCGTCGTTGAGCATGCGGGCGTCCCTGGCTAGCGACGCCGGATCGCAGGACACGTAGGCGATGGCTCGCGGCTCGGCGGCGGTCACGGCGGAGACTCCTTCAGACCCCAAACCCGATCGAGGTGGGTTGACGACCGCCACGGCCCAGTACTCGTCGAGGTCCTCGACAACGTCTTCGAACCGACCCGCGACGATTCGGTTTCGCTCGGGAACCGCCGCTCGCAGGTTGCGTCTCGCGTCTGCGATCGATGCCGGTGCGGACTCGACGGCCAGTACACGGCCCGCAGCGGCGCCCACCGTTGCCGAGAAGAGCCCTCCTCCGGCGAATCCGTCGAGCATGGTGTCGTCCGGTGTCGGTTCGAGCGCTTCGGAGACGAGAGCGACCAGGGTCTCGGCCCCATCGGTGTTGACCTGGAAGAAGGCGGAAGCACTGACACGAAAACGGACCCCCGCCACCTCTTCGCTGATTGAAGGTGGTCCGGCGATGGCGACGATTTCGTCACCGTCACGCCGCGCGATATTGGCACCCCATGAATCAGCCTGATCCGGTATCTCGCCATCGATCAGCGCCAGTCGGTCTCCGGTGCGTACCCCGGCCCTTATCGTGATGGCGTCCACCCCGTCCAGCGGGCCGAGGCTGTCGAAGAGATCGCGAAGAGCCGGGTGGATGAGCAGGCAGTCTTCGATGCTCACGAGCTCCTTGCTCCGTGAGCGTGCCAGGGCCGGTGTCCGGCCCGAGACGCGGAAGTCCATTCGGTTCCGGTAGGCGTAGGGGTCCGAAGGAGCCAGCGCCGGGCGTACATCCGGACTCGAGATCCTGCCGAGATGGCTGAGCTGGCCGCGCACGGTCTCCGTCTTCCACGCCAGCTGGGCCTCGTAGGCGGCGAACTGCCATGTGCATCCCCCGCACGCACCGAAGAAAGGGCACGGCGGTTCGGTGCGGTCCGCAGAAGCGTCCAGGATCTCGATGAGACGCGCTCGTGCGAAGTTCCCGCGGTCGTCGACGATCTCGACCCGTGCCCGCTCACCCGGCATCGTCGCCGCGACGAAGTGGGCCTTGCCGTCCACCCTCCCTATTCCATCGCCGCCGTGGGCGATGGCATCGATCGTGATCTCCATCGGCGAGAGGCTAGGAGCTTGCTCAGCGGGCTCCTACATGGTGATGCGATCGAGGTACCGTCTCGTTCATGGGTTCGTTCACGGATGGGGGCGCCGCCGACGGTGGCAACAGAGCTATCGCGGCCATCGAGATGTCGGGAGTGGAGTATCGCGTCGTCGAGTACGGCGAAGTGACCACAGTGGAAGAGGCAGCGAACCAGCGCGACATCGCCCTCACTCGCCTGCTCAAGACGATGGTCGTGCGATTGGCGGATGGCGAGTTCATCCTCATCCTCGTTCCCGGTGACCGATCCATCGACTGGGGAAAGCTCCGCAGGCACCTCGGTGTGCGGCGACTGGCTTTCGCGTCCGCAGATGAGGCCCTCACAGCCACGGGATACGTCCACGGAGCGATAACACCGCTCGGCGCCGGGGAGTGGCCTTTGATCATCGACGAAACGGTTCCCGGAGATGGCGAACTTTCGTTGGGCGGTGGGTTGCGGGGCGTGGCAATCCACATCGATGCCGCCGACCTATTTGCTGTTGTCGGTGGAGTTCGAGCCGACGTGACCAAGGCGGCTGGGGTGCAGAGATCACGATCCTGATCGGCGGCTGATCGCCCAAAGCCGGCGGCTCTTCTACGCTCGTCACTTCGTGAGCACCATCTTGACGCTTCACCAGAATTGGTTCTACGTGGCGGTGATCTCCACCGGCCTCGTCGGACTGTGGGGTGTCATCCTCGCTATCACACGCCGACCGCCGGGACGGGCCTTCGGGATCGCCCGCAATGCAGCCATCATCGCAATGCTGATCCAGGTGGCCCTTGGTGCGCTTCTGTTTGGTAGCGGGATGACGCCTGGCAACGCTTTCCACATCTTCTACGGTGCAGTGATTGCTGTCACCTTCACGCTCGCCTACATATACCGGGCGACCATGGACCGCAATCCGGCCCTGTGGTACGGGATACTGCTGTTGTTCGTCATGGGCCTCGGCCTCCGGGCTTGGTCCAACGTGAACTGATCGACTGATTGAGGAGAGCCATGCTGCTCGAAGGGAAGCGACTCGTCATCACCGGAGTCCTCACGAATGCATCCATCGCCTGGCACACGGCACGCGTCGCTCAGGAGGAGGGCGCCGAGATCGTGCTCACGGGTTTCGGCAGGGCGATCCGGCTTACAGAACGATCGGCGAAGAGGCTGCCGAAAGATGCCCCCGTCTTCGAACTCGACATCAACGACGAGAGCCACATGGTGTCCCTCGTCGAGGAGCTGACGTCCATGTGGGGAGCGGTCGACGGGGCTCTCCATGCCGTCGCCTACGCACCAGAAGACGCCCTCGGGGGGAGGTTTCTCTCCACACCCGCCGAGTCGGCCAACATTACCTTTCAGACATCTGCGTTCTCGTACAAGACTCTCGCCGTGGGGCTGCGCCCACTGATGCAAGCGGCCGGCGGCGGGGCGCTGGTGACGCTCGACTTCGACAACACTCAGATGGCATGGCCGGCATACGACTGGATGGGTGTGTCGAAGGCGGCGCTGGTCGCCGTGACACGTTATCTCGCCAACTATCTGGGAGGCGACGGAATCAGGGTCAATGCCGTTTCCGCGGGCCCCCTGGGGACTGTGGCGGCAAAGTCGATTCCCGGCTTCGAGGCGTTCGAGGGCCTGTGGGAGGACCGTGCACCGTTGGGTTGGGACTTGGCGGATCCGGACCCCGTCGCCCGCATGGCCGCCGTCCTGCTGAGCGATTGGGCTGCCATGACGACCGGCGAGGTCGTCCACGTCGACGGGGGCGTTCACGCCGTTGCGGCCAACGCCAAGGAGCTGTGATCAGCTCGCGGCGCGGTCGACCTCCACGGCCGGGAGTCCCACGATGAAAGTGGCGCCGCCACCGACCGTCGGTTCGAACCACACGCGGCCGCCCATTGCTTCGGCGAGCCCACGCACGATGAACAAGCCGAGACCGGTGCCTCCTCGGGAGCGTGTCTCGTGCGGCTGGAGCTGTGTGAATCTCTCGAATACATGGTCGCGCCTGGCATAAGGGATCCCGTCGCCGTGGTCGACGACGGCGAGGCGCACTTCACCCCCGACACCCGATGCGTGTACGGTGACGTTGCCGTCTCCGCTGTGCTTCAGCGCGTTTTCGACGAGGTTCCTCAGCACGCGGGCAAGGTGATCGGGGTCGGCATCGATCCGCGTCACGTCGGCGTCTATCGCCACCTTGACGCGTTGCGGCGCGGACGGGATTGACCGGACGACCTCGGCGATGAAACCGTGCGGTGCAAGCGATTTGGGGTTGACGGGCAGCGCTGCAGCGTCGAGTCGAGACACAACGAGGAGGTCCTCGATGAGCTTGCGGAGCCGATTGGCCTGCTTCGCCGCGCTCGAGATCAGCTCGACCGCGTTGGCATCTTCGGGCGCCAGTTCCGGTCGCTGCAATGTCCGAAGAGAACCGATGATCGACGTCAGCGGCGTTCGCAGCTCGTGAGAGACAACGGACACGAAGTCGGTCTTGAGACGGGCGAGTTCGGCCATCTTGAAGCCGGTGGCTCGAACTTCTTCGTAGCGAGCCATCTGGTTGAGGACCAGTGCCGCCGGTGAGGCCAGCGACTCCAGGGTGATCAGGTCGTCCTCGCCAAAATCGGCTTCCGCCTTGTCGGCAACGAGAAGCACCCCGATGCGACGCTGCTCGACTCGAATGGGGACGCCGGCAATCCGCTGCGCTCCGAGATCCGTGAGAAGTCGATCGGCTGAACCATGGTCGACGCCGTTGTCGAGGGCGGGTTCGCCGCTGATGAAGACCCGCTGTGCCAGGCCGGCCTCGTTGAGGGCCAGCGAATAACCTTCTGCCTCGACCGTGTGGCCGGCCACCCAGATCGGTGACATGACCTCGAGGCCTTCATCTCGTGGCCTGTAGAGCAAAACGAGGCCGGTCTTGGCGTCAAGTGCGAGAACCACCCGTCCGATGAGCTCGGGGAGGACCTCGGCGAGGTTGCTTCCGGCGCCGATCGTGGCCGACACGTCGTACAGACTGGCCAGCTCCCTCTCCTTGACCTGGAGCACCTGCTGGCGTTCGGCCAGTTCGACGAGTTCGGAACGGCTCGTCACGAGCTGGCCCCGAACGCCCTCGATCAGCAGCACGACAACGAGAGCAGCGGCAACGAAGGCGATAAGCGTCGCGGCTGCGGGGCCGTCGAGGATGCCGGTCTGTTGGTACAGCGCGTAGCCGTACCCGGCGGTGGCAGCGAGCCCAACGACGGCGAGGAGGAGTGTCGGAACAAGCGCCATCCCGGCAAAGACGACAACCATCACATAGCCGACGGCGCTGGGTGTTCCAACCCTGGCGACTTCGAGGACGGTAAGGGCGAGGACAACGATCGCCGACCAGAGGACGATGAGCAGATCTCCTGCGAGAACACCCAGCGCCTTCTTCCACGGTGTGACGGCGAGGAGGACAACACCTGCAAAACAAGCGACGAGCACCCACCTCCCGGCCGAATCCCCGACATCAGGCTTGCCGAGCATCCACACGGCGATCGAGATCAAGCCGACGAGGGAAATGACGAGCGCGACTTGTACGACGCGGATGCGGTAGTTCAAGAGGTGGTCGGCGTTCTTCGAATCCATCGGTGGTTGCCGTCTCCGTGGGTATCCTCGGCGCCCGTGGCCCGGGTTCTCCTTGTTTTCGGTGGAAGATCGGCTGAGCATGAGGTCTCGTGCGTGTCGGCCGTGGCCGTTGCCGATGCCCTCCGCGAGAGCGGACACCTTGTGATCCCCATTGGTGTCGCAAGAGACGGCGCCTGGTACGTCGCGGATCGCTCACGCCGGCCCATGCGAGCCGAGGGACGTCCTGCGCGATTCACGATTCCGGACGGAGTTGTGCGGGCCGGTGGTGACGAGATCGAGTTCGACGTCGTGTTCCCCGTTCTCCATGGTCCTTTCGGCGAGGATGGGACCTTGCAAGGGATGCTGGAGATGGCGGGAAAGCCGTACGTCGGGTGTGGCGTGCTCGGATCAGCTGTGGCAATGGACAAGGAGTTCGCCAAGCGAGTCACCGGGTCACACGGCATCCCTTCGCCGAAGTGGATGGGTGTGCGCCGCGATGAGTTCGACTCTGATCCCAGCGGAACGGTCGACGGCATCGTCGACGGTTTGGGATCGCCGGTGTTCGTCAAGCCAGCGTCACTCGGTTCTTCGGTGGGGATAACCAAGGCACGGGGCGTCGCGGCGGTCAAAGAAGCTCTCCATGAGGCGTTCCACCATGGCAACAAGGCGATCGTCGAAGAGTCCATCGCCGGGCGTGAGATCGAGGTCGCCGTTCTTGACGGTCCTCGAGCGTCGCTACCCGGTGAAGTGCTCGCTGGCGCCGAGTGGTATGACTACCAGGCCAAGTACGACAGCGAGGACAGCAGATTTATCGTTCCTGCGAGCCTTCCCGACGGCCGTATCGCAGAGGTTCAGGAGCTGGCGCGCAGAGCGTTCACCGTGCTGGAATGTCGCGGGCTGGCTCGTGTCGACTTCTTTCTCGAGACCGGAGGGCGCGGCTTTCTCCTCAACGAGGTCAACACGATGCCCGGATTCACACCCATCTCGGGTTTTCCGAAGATGTGGGAGGCGACGGGCCTGAGCTACTCGGAGTTGTGCGACGAGTTGGTGGAGTCGGCGCTCGACGTCCTGGCCTGACCCGAGATGAGCGCCTGGATCGATTCGTCGACCTTCGTGCCGAGGATCGCACTCAGGCCGGCTCCGGCAACGAAGGCGAGAATTGGGCCTCTCTTGCCACCGATCAATCCGATGAGAGCGGCGAGCGCCGCATTGGCTCCTGGGGCGGCGATGTGGAGTTCGCCGACGCCGGAATCGACCGCTTCGTCACGGGTCCGGAGTTGATAGAGAGCAAATCCCGCAGCCGATCCGGCGAGTCCGGCCAGCGCCGAGAAGACGAGGCGCAGGGCGAACGAGCGCACTACAACTTGACGACGGGGCAGGTCAGGGTGCGCACGATGCCGTCGACCGGCTGAATCTGGGTGACCACGAGCTGGCCGAGCGCGTCCACGTCGGCAGCTTCGGCGAAGACGACGACGTCATACGGTCCGGTGACGGCCTCGGTGCTGAGCACGCCTGCCATTTCCCTGATCTCGTTGGCAACAGATGCGGCTCTGCCGGTGTCGGTCTGGATCAGCACATACGCCTGGACCAACGTTCCTCCTCGGTTCGGGAGGCGATTCTAGGCCTTGAGCCATGAGCCATGGGCCTCTGATCAACAACTATCAACTATCAATTATCAACTGACAGCTAATAGCCATCCGAGCCGAATCGCAGATTGCTCGCATAGGCGCGCCCGTCATCTTCAGTGAGGTCGAAGATGACACGCTGTCCCTGGCGGAGAAAGCGAAACATCGAACCTTCAAGGGATCCGCGCCGCAGATAGACCTCGCTGCGGTCGTCGTCACGCACCAGAACACCGATACCGGTAGCGGGGTCGTAGACCTTGACGACGCCCTGCACCTCGATCAGACCTTTTCGACCTTGCCGGCCTTGATGCAGGATGTGCAAACGCGGATGCGCTTCGAGTTGCTCCCGTGTTTGACACGGACACGCTGGATGTTGGGGAGCCAGCGACGGCTGGAGCGTTTGTGGGAGAAGCTGACCTGTTTCCCGAACCACGGCTCCTTGCCGCAGACTTCACACCGGTATGACATGGGGAAGACCTCCTGAGGTCCGGGCAGGGTAGCCGTGGGTAGTCGGTATTCAGTAGTGAGCGAGGGGGTCACCGCCGAGAGCGGGTTGGTTGGGGAGCACCGGGCTGACCGGTTGGTAGGCGCTGCCGAGGAGTGGTCTCGGGTCCTCGTCACCTTTGTTGGGCCACATCGATGCCGCGCGTTCGGCCATGGCAGTGATGGTGAGCGAGGGGTTGGCGCCAAGGTTGGCACCGATGGCGGAACCATCGATCACATGCAGACCGTCATGGCCGTATACCCGGTGATAGCCGTCGATGACGCCGTCTTTGGCTGTGGCGCCGATACAGGCCCCACCGAGGATGTGGGCCGTCGGCGGCGTGTCGAACAGCACCTCGTTTACGGCGCTTCCGGGTATGCCATCCATGGCTGCGGCGGCCACCCGTGCCGCTTCGTTGGCGATGGGAATGTACGTCGGGTTGGGGTCTCCATGACCGTGCTCGGATGCCAGTCGAGTCCCGAACCAGCCTCGTTTTCGGTACAAGCGCAGCGAGTTGTCGTAGCTCTGCATCACGAGCAGGATCACAGTCCGTTCGGCCCAACGTCGCACCGACAAGGTGCGCAGGAAGTCGAGTGGATGCGACAGGACGTTGCGCAGAAACCGCACCTGGCGTGGCATGCCGGGTCCTCCGTCTGTCAACAGCGTTCCCAAGAACCCCATCACGTTGCTGCCCTTCGGATAACGAACCGGCTCGATGTGCGTGTGAGGTTCAGGGTGGATCGACGAGGTGATCGCCACACCCTCGGAGTAATTGACGTCGGTGGACCGTGCCACTGAGCCGAGCAACGCCTCCGAATTGGTTCGAACGACGTGTCCGACCCGGTCGGAGAGCTCGGGCAGACTCCTTTCCGCCAGCCGGAGGAGGAGCCGCGTTGTGCCGAGAGCACCGGCCGCGAAGACAACCTGGTGCGCTCGGAGCACACGTTCTCGCCTTCTCATCCAGCTCCCGGGACGGCGGGTCGTCACCAGGTAGCCACCGTCGGGGTGGATGGATACGTCAACGACCTCGTGTTCGGCGTGGACATCAACGCCTGCCCTCTCTGCGAGGTACAGGTAGTTGCGATCGAGCGAGTTCTTGGCGTTGTGCCGGCATCCGACCATGCAGCCGCCGCAACCGATGCACCCAGAGCGAGCCGGACCGGCGCCACCGAAGTACGGATCGGGGACCTCAACACCCGGCTCTCCAAAGAACACACCCACCGGTGTAGGTCGGTAGGTGTCCTCGACATCGAAGCGCATCGCGATCTTGCGCATCACCTCGTCGGCAGGTGTTTCCCGAGGGTTCACGGTGACGCCGAGCATCCTGCGGGCCATGGCGTAGTGCGGCTCCAGCTCGTTCTTCCATTGTGTGATACCGGCCCACTTCGGATCGGTGAAGAAGGAATCGTGTGGCTCGTAGAGCGTGTTGGCATAGACCAGCGATCCGCCGCCGACACCGGCACCCGTGAGAACCAATACGTCGCGGAGCAGCGTCAGTCGCTGAATCCCTCGCATGCCGAACCGGGGGAACCAGAGGAATTTGCTCACGTTCCAGTTGGTCTTGGGGAAGTCCTGAGCCCGAAACCGGCGCCCGGCCTCGAGCACGCCAACGCGATAACCCTTCTCGGCCAGACGCAGCGCGCTGACGCTCCCCCCAAATCCGCTGCCGATCACGAGGACGTCGTAGTCGAATCGGGGCACGTGGAGATCCTATGGCGGTCGGTAGTCGTTGGTCGGGCTCGTAACCTCCATGCCCATGGGGAGATCGCTCGCATATCTGAGTGCCGTATCAGTCGAAAACGTCAAGGGCATCGGTCCGCGGACGGCAAAACGGCTCGCCGATGCAGGGATCGATTCGGTCGCTGATCTGTTGCTCCACGTGCCTCGGCGGTATCTCGATCGATCACAGATGTTTGACCTCTCATCTGTTCCGCTGGGGGAGGAGGTGACCGTTGCCGGCGTTGTGACCGACGTTCGCAAGCGCCGCATCTCTCGCAATCGCACGATGATCGAGGCATCGATCGGCGACGGCAGCTCGACCCTCCACGCCGTCTGGTTCAACCCCTATCTGAAGATCGC
>JAUVPA010000192.1 GCA_030598905.1 Acidimicrobiia bacterium | reverse complement strand
TGGGGGTCGGCGTGCGCCCCAACATCGCACTTGCCGAAGCCGCCGGCCTCAGCGTCGACCGCGGCGTCACGGTCGACGGCTACCTGCGGACGAGCGACTCATCGATCTGGGCGGTAGGCGACATCGCCCGCTACCCCGACCGCCGCCTGGGCCGCGACATCCGAGTGGAGCACTGGGTCGTTGCCGAGCGGCAGGGCCAGACGGCCGCCCGCAACATCGTTGGCCGCGAGGAACTGTTCTCCAGCGTGCCCTTCTTCTGGAGTCAGCACTACGACGTCCCCATCAACTACGTCGGCCATACCGAAGGCTGGGACGGGATCGACGTGTCGGGGACGGTCGCCGACCTCGACACAGCTGTCGCCTACCGCGAGGATGGCCGCATCGTCGCGGTGGCCTCGATATACAGAGACGAAGACAGCCTCGTGGCTGAACTGGCCATGGAACGTGACGACGAAGAAACACTCGAAGGACTCTTTGGCCATTGAGAATGACTACGGTGCCTCCGCACCGGCCCGCACGCCCTGGGATACTGCGAGACGCACGATGAGACATCAGGATCTCGCCTCGCTCGGTTGGCAGGAACTCCTCATGGAGGGCCGCATCCCGTCGCGGCTCATCCGGCGAGCACGGCCAATGCGGGCCGTCTACCGGCGGTTGCCCACCGACCCAAGATGTCGGATCTGCTTCGCCCCCTTCGCGGGTACGGGAGGTCGCCTGGTCGCCGCTCTCGCCCGAGCAACACCGTCGAGCTTTTCCATGCAGCTGTGCAACCACTGTGAGTACCTGGCACGAGGCCAGAAGACGGGCGCAGACGTCACCGCGGCTCTCGTGTTCGCCGACATTCGTGGCTCGACTCGCCTCGCCAACGAGATGAGCGGACCCGAGTTCGCCCGCTTCATCGATCGCTTCTACACAGCAGCTACCGACGTCCTCGTTCGCAACGAGGCGATCATCGAGAAGCTGGTCGGCGATCAGGTAGCGGCCATCTTCGTTCCTGGGCTCGTCGGTGAGCGCTACCCGGATCGGGCCGTTTCTGCTGCCATGGAGCTGCAGGAAGCGTTTGGCGCCGGCACGACGGACGAAGCCTGGGCACCCGTGGGCATCGGCGTTCACACCGGCACGACCTTCGTCGGTGTCGTCGGCACGACCGGAGGAATGACGGAGCTGGCCGTGCTGGGTGACGTACCGAACGTGACCGCCCGCCTTGCCGGGGCCGCCGGAGCAGGCGAGACCTTGATCAGTGAGGCAACGATCCAAGCCATGGCGGAGGTCCCTGCCCACAACACTCGCACCATTGAAGTCAAGGGAAAAGACGAGCCGATGACGGTCGGCGTGCTCAGCCCCGGCGTACGCATTTAGCGGTCCGTTGCGCGCTACGCCTCGCCCGAGCGAACTGCTTCATCCGCTTGGTAGTCATAGGCATCACCCGCCAACGTGGCACGTTCCTCCTCGGTCATCTTCCAGCTGTGGTTCACACGCCAGATGATGTAGGAGGCGAGGCCGAGTGGGATCGGAAGCAGATAGGTGACGGCGCGGAAGACGAGGATGGCGGCAACGACTTGAGCACTGGTCACGTCGTCGAGCCCGATCGTCATGACGGCTGCGTATCCGAGCTCCACGACCCCGACCCCGCCCGGCGTCAAGGGAAGCGCAGAAATGAGGCGGACAAACGCGAACGAGGCGAGCACCGCGATCCAACTGAGCTCCTCCTGGGACACTCCGACATGGCGCAGTGCCACCAGGAGGACGAGATACAACGAGATGTGGCTCAACAATGTGGCGAGTGTCAGCCAGAGCCATCGGTGCCTGAGGAGACCGATCGTGTCGGTCCGGAACGTGGATGCCCGCTCCGACCATTCCCCAACCGGCTCTCGGCGAATCAACCGACGGCCCCAGTCGACGAGACGGCCGAGGCCACGGCCGATGGCTCTAGCCAGACGATCACTGCGTTGCAACAGCGCGAAGATCACAACGGCACCAACGAGCATGGCGATGCCGATCCCTGCAGCAACCAAGCGTGCGGGCGTTATCTCACCCTCCAGAGCGAGCAGCGACAGGGCGAGGACCGGCATGCCAAGCTTCACAAAGTTGTTCCAGATCCCTGTGACCACTGCCGAACGGCCGATCGACCCGATCGTGAAACCCCACGAAGTGAGCATTGCGATCGATACTCCAACGCCGACGACGCCGCCGGCTGGCAACGTGTTCGAAACCGCCGTCGACGCTTGATTCACCACTGCCGCCTCACGTAGCCGCAGCCCCGGCAAGGCTGCCGTCAAGACGAACCAATAGGTGATCAGATTCCACAGGCCGATCAGAACGAGCGACGTGATCTCCCAACCGCTCATAGCACCGATCGTCTCGAACACATCGCCGTAATCGGCAATGAGCGGCATGACGCCGGCGAAGATGCCGACGACGATCACGAGTGAGATGAGGGCCTGGATGATCCGCTTCCACGGGAAGCCCTTGCCTACATCCGCGTCGCGGCTCCCGGGGGCGGCTTCGCCTTCCGAGGTGACAGGATCACTCATCGAAGATCGTGTATCCGGCGTCTCGGGCAAGTCGGTGGAGATCTGCCATTGGGTACACCCCGATGGCTCGCGCCACGTCCCTAGCCACGGACTGGGCACCCTCGCCTTCGGCGTCGATGTCGTAGCGGATGCAGCCGCCGGGGAATGTGTAGAACCAGCGCGCTCGGTAGAGCGGACTCTCGACCTCTTCTTCGATCTCCTCGAGCGCGGCCTCGAAACCGAGTCCCGCTTTCTCCTCCTCTCCGGCGAGGCGCAAGCTGACGGTCCCCGTGTCGACCTCGGCGTCGTCCACGATGAGAACCGGGCGACCCGCCTTGTGCGCCAATTCGATCTTCTCGGAGATGGGTCGATCGGAGTTGTCGATTCCCACGACAACGCGCCTTCCTCTAACGATGTCGCCGGTGTACAGAGCGGCTAGCGACACGGCATAGGTGTCATGACGCTCCGCGACCGGGATCAGCACCACCGGGTACTCTCCTCGCTCTTCGAGTACCTCAACCGCCAGAGTCGTGCCCGGT
>JAUVPA010000017.1 GCA_030598905.1 Acidimicrobiia bacterium | reverse complement strand
TCGGTGGGGCACTCATTCGACGCCAGCTTGGTGACATCGGTGATTCCCAGTTCCCGAGACACCTCATCGATGGGCTTCCCAGGAACGTACGTCGGAATCGACGTCAAATCCGGGCGAAACGTCGGCACCAGTCTGAGGGTAATCGCCGCCGCCACCGAGCGTTCTGGTGCCGATCGCCGACTACCGCCTCATGCAACGAACGATTCACCGTCTGGCTGCTGAACGACGAACGCAAACACCAGCGATCGCCTCGTGTCCCAGTCCGAGAGAGTGTCGAGGGCTCGGCCGTTGGCGTAACGTCGGAAGTCGGCCCAGCCCATCACTTCTTGGGGTTGGATCATCAGCTCCAACCCGGGCCGCGGGTGAAGCGTCGACCCGTCGAAGTCGAACCCCTCCATTTCCACGACGGCTAAATCGAGGTCCTCACACCGGCGGATGAATGCCGTGGCGACTTCACCGGGGAAGAAGCCCTCTCCGTCCGGGGACCGGTGCATCGCCTGAGGATCGAACTCTTCTACGAGCGCAATCGTCGCCGGCTGCTCATCGTCCCAATCGGAGTCGGAGGTGGCCTCCGATCGAAGGTCGGACAGCTCTTCGTCGAAAGCGTGCGGATCGACGATCTGCTCGGCTGTGGTGAGGATGCGTTGCAGATCGGGGACGTCGAGATCGAAAACGTCTCCATCCGCGCCGGAGTACACCTGGACGACAGTCGTCTCGCCGTCCCAGAACACCATTGCGATGAACTCGTCATCACGCCAGAGCTCAACGACGGGTCCGTCGAAGTCCTCGCGGTCGGTTTCGACCAACCGCAGCGGAATCATGGGTGTGCGGGAGTGATGCGCACACCTTGTTGGTGTTCGTAGCACCACGCCCACCATTCACCGGGCTCCGCGGAACGCACGACCGGGTGATCATGGGCCGAAGCATGCTTCTTGGCGTGTTGGTTCTTCGAGTCTTCGCAACAGCCGATGTTGCCGCAATCGACACAGAATCTGAGGTGGACCCAGCCATCCCCGAGCGCGAGGCATTCTCCGCAGCCACCCGTCGGCGCCGGGTCGTTCGAAACGTTCTGCAGATGGGTGCACACGTCGGTCATTGCTGTCCTCTCTGGTCGGTGTTGTCGGTCACATCGGGTTGGTCGATGGGCAGGCGAACGTGAAACGTCGTTCTCCCCGGCTCGGAGTCGACAGAGATCGCTCCGCGATGGTCCAGAACGACGATGCGGTGAGTGATCTGCAACCCGAGGCCGGTGCCCTTGCCGGGAGCCTTGGTCGTGAAGAAGGAGTCGAAGATCTGGTCTTGGATGTCCTCGGGAATCCCGTCCCCGTTGTCTTCCACCTCGATGACGAGTTCGTCTTCTTCGCCCCAGGCTCGTAGTGAGATCATCGGGGCATCGGATCCCTCGACCGCGTCGGCGGCATTGTCCAACAGGTTCGTCCATACCTGGTTCAGCTCACTGCCGAACGCCGTGATTGTTGGCACGCCCTCGGCGAAGTCCCTCCGTACATCGACACCCCGCAGCTTGTGGCCGAGGAGGAGGACGGTGTCCTCGATCCCCTTGATGACATCGACCTCCTGGACCGGGGCTTGGTCGAGGTATGAGTATCCCTTCAGGGCCCCGACGATGTCGGAGAGCCTCGATGCACCCTCGCCGATGTCACTCACCAAACGATGCACGGTCGACGTCGCTACCAGCAGATCGACCGCTGCGGCCATCTTGTCCGAACCGATCTCATTCTCCATCGCCGCCAGCGCTTCGGAACCGACGCCGGCGTCGACAACTACCGGGGCACATTTCCACGGCTCGGCGATTCCGCGCTCATCGAGCCAAATCTCGATCTCGTCCTCGCGATCTGTGCGCTCCATGGCACTCAGCTCGACGGCTCTGGACGCGGCGGCGACTTCGCCGATCGCTTTCACGTCGTCGGCCGCGAAGTCTTCCGCCGCAATGGCTACCCGGAATTCTTGAATCGCGTCCGCAAGCAAGCCGGCCGACCGCTTCACCGCCGCGGCCGGATTGTTCAACTCGTGAGCGACACCGGCGGTAAGCGTCCCAAGTTGCGCCATCCGCTCGTTGTGGCGAAGCTGGTCGTTGGTTTCCTGCCACCTATCCAGCAGCGTGGTGAACATGGCGCGGCCGGCTGAAGGGCTGGTGTCGAGAAGCTCATCGAGAGCGGCCTTGGGGATGGCGAGAAGCTCCGAGTCTGACCGCGCTCGCACCGACGCCATACGTGGCTCCTCCCGGAGCAGCGCCATCTCACCGATCACATCTCCCGAGACCCTCAGAGCCAGGAGGGTCTCGCGGCGCTCGCTCTTCTTGAGCACCTCGAGTTCGCCGGAGGCGATCACATACGCGTGGCCGCCGGTCTGTCCTTCGGCGAAGAGGAGGTCGCCGGCTCCGAGGTGAACCTCGGTGACGTTCTCACAGATACGGGCGAGATCCTCGGCGCCGAGGCCGGCAAACAGCGGGACCGAGCGAAGACGGTCCATGACCACGTCTACACCGATTCCAGATACTTGTGAACCATCGAGATGCAGATCGATCCTTGGCCCACGGCCGAGGCGACTCTGCGAACCACTCCATGACGCACGTCTCCCGCCGCAAAGATCCCAGGCACGCTCGTTTCCTGGAGGTACGGGTCACGGTCGAGGGGCCAGTCGGGGCGGTTCCTGCCTTCCACGAGGAGGTCGGGGCCGGTGAGAACGAAACCTCGGTCGTTGAGCGCAACCACATCCTCCAGGAATGCCGTGTGCGGAACAGCACCAATGAAGATGAAGATGCCGCTGACGGATCGCTGGTGCTCGGCACCGCTGCTCGAGTCGAAGACGACCGCCCGCTCGACGTGCTGGGCCCCCTCCACCTCCTTGATCTTCGAGCTGGTCATTACCTCGATGTTTTCGGTCGCCCCAATCTGATCGATCAGGTAGCGGGACATTGTGGATTCGAGGTCTGGTCCACGAACGATCAGTGACACCGTTCCTGCGAAGCGCGAGAACATCATCGCGGCTTGGCCGGCGGAGTTGGCGCCGCCAACGACAAACACGTCTTGATCGCGATATGCGGCGCCCTCGGCAACGGAAGCGCCGTAGTACACACCGGCACCGGTGAACCTCTCGTAGCCGGGGATCTCGAGCTTACGGACGGTCATTCCCGAAGCGATCACGACGGCCTTACATGCCAACTCCGATCCGTCGCTCAGCTTGACCACCTTGGTTTGATCGTCGACGTTTATGCCGACGACCTCCACCGCGGTGAGGATCTCAGCTCCAAGACGCTTGGCCTGTGTGGTCGCGCGCCTAGCGAGATCTCCGCCACTGATGCCGGTCGGGAAACCAAGGTAGTTCTCGATCCGTGCCGACTGCCCGGCCTGACCCCCCGTCGCCTGTCGCTCGATGGCAGCGACGCGCATGCCCTCCGACGCTCCGTATACGGCGGCGGCGAGACCCGCAGGACCGGCACCGACGATGATGAGGTCGTAGAACGGAGCCGTTGCCTCGACCTGGAGCCCGACCTTCTCGGCGATGTCGCGAATCGCCGGGCGACTCAGCGTGGAGCCATCGGGCAGCAGCACGGCTGGAAGTGCCTCGACCGCGGCGGCTTCAATCAAGCTCTCCGCTTCCGGGTCTGCCTCCGTATCGACCAGGCGATAGGGCACCTGGTTGCGGGCAAGGAAGTCGGTGAGGTCGTGGGTTTCCGCCGACCAGCGAGGCCCGATGACACGAATGCCCTGGAAGGGCGCCCGATAGGTCGCCTGCCAGTCCGCCAGGAGGTCGTCGAGAACCGGGTACAGAGCCTCCTCAGGCGGATCCCAGGGTTTCATGAGGTAATAGTCGAGACCGACCTCGTTGATCGACTGGATCGCCGCTTCGGTATCGGCGTATGCGGTGAGCAGGACTTCTTTCGCTCGCGGGAAGTGGGGCCGGGCCTCGAGGAGGAACTCGGTCCCGGTCATCTGTGGCATCCGCTGATCGACGAGGAATAGGGCGACTTCCTCGCCGCGGGTCTTCAGTTCGCGAACGGCCTCCAAAGCCGCAGCACCACTGTCGGCAGCGACGATCCTGTATTCGCCGGCGTATTGGGCCCGCAGATCGCCGCGGACCGCGGCCAATACCTGGGGATCGTCGTCAACGGCGACGATGGTCGGGCGTGCCATCGTGAAGCTCCTCGGTCATTCGGTAGGAGACCCCACGCTAATGCCTTTCCGTGCTCCCCCTCAGGGGGAGGTATTGACTCAGAATTCGTCGAGCGCCACGTATCGGTGGCTGACTCCGCCGGCAGTCACGTCGACGATCCGGAAACCCGAGGGATCGGCACCGAGGGGGTAACCAACAGGTCCCGACGCCACTACTTCGAGATCGCCGGCCATCCCACCGCCGTTGCGGTGCCAATGCCCGGCGAACATCGTCTCGACACCGTAAGTGCGGAAGAGGTCGATGATCACGTGGCGACGCTCCCCGGGAATGTTCCAGTAGCTATCGAACTCCCCCGGAAGAGCTGTGAACAGCGGGTGGTGACCCATCACGATGAGATGCGTGGCACCACGCCTCCGTGCGGCATCGAGCTCCTGCTCGAGACTCATCAGCTGCGTGCTCCAGGCTCCTGGAACGCGATCGGGGTGGTCCCACACCACAGTGTTGACAACTACGAACACCGCACCTTTGTGGTCGAACGCATATGTATCAGGGCCGAAACGACGCCGGTACAACAAGAGGCTGTCTTCCGTGGGTGCCACGGTGTCGAAGGCAACGTCATGGTTGCCCGGCACCCAGTGCATGGTCGATGGACCCTCGAGCTCAGACACGATGTCGCTGAGGGCCGCGTACTGGGAGTCGTCACGAGGGTCGTCGACCATGTCGCCGCCCATGACAACGAAGTCCGGGCTCAGCCGGTTCGCAGCGGCGACAGCTCGCTCCAACTGACTGGCGTCCCAAGAGAAACCTTCGGTCTGCGGCGCAACGCGAACGGCCATGCCTTTATCGGCGTACTCAGCCACATCGGTCTCAGTCAGGCCCGAGAACGCCGCGTAACAACCCAATTGGCAATCGGCCATGAAGAGAAAGGAGAACGGCTCGAAGCCCTTCACCCTGTTGCCTTGGCCGTGCGGAGAAAGGCCTCTCGGAGTTCGGTATCCGTGAACGAGGCGGCAATCTCGTCGATCGTCTCGTCGGCTGCGGCCGACATACGGTCCGCATCGGTGGGTCGACCGGATTCTCGGAGGATCGCCGTCCCCTGTCGTTGCAGCTTGAGAAGGTCGGGGAGAGTGGACATCCTCGCCGCAGCCTCGATCCCCCTCTCGATGGACTCGAGCGCAGCGGTGTGGTCACCTTCGGCAGCCGCGACCATGGCAGTCATGAGAAGGAGGCGTGGCTCGACGTTCTTGGCTTTCCGTTCGTCGACGAGGTCGCGGACCGAGGCGACATGTTTCTGCGCACTAGCCACATCCCTGTCCTGCAGCGCCAGTGATGCGGCACACAGCAGCAGCTCGGGTTCGGCAACCGGGGCTGTGGCCGACTCAAATCCACGTGCTTGTCCGATGCACAAGGCCGCCTCGTCGGGGCGATGGTCGCTGAGCGCTTGGTGCGCCAGAGAGGCGAAGCTCAAGGGGGCAAACACCTGACCTGCCGGAAGGGCGAGCATCTCGGTTGCCACGGCAGCTAGTTCTGCTGCTTGCTCGTCATCAGGTCCGAAGATCGACCTGCGTACGGTGGCAATCCCGGCTGAGCCTCCGCCGATGGCGGCGGGGTACCCGGTCGTGTTCCCTATCTCCAGCAGGCGGCCCATCGCCTCGAGGGATTCTTCGTAGCGACCCATCTCGAGGGCGATCATCCCGCCGTTGTACCGGGTGTACCCTTCGTCGATCACGGCTCCGATGGTCTCTTTCTCGCTCGCGCCCCATTGAGCCTTGGCGAGTCCCGCGACAGGATCGCCGTTGCGGAGGTCGATGAGCGACTGAATATCCCCAACGGCGGTGGCGAGGTGGAGCCGATCGCCGTCCTCTCTCGCTTGGCTTTCCGCGATCTTGGCAGCCTCCGTCGCTTCTTCATACCGAGCAAGATGCAGAAGGGTGTTGGCGTGGTGGGTGAGCCCGAAATTGCGGTGGAACGGTGACTCGATCTCTTCGCCGAGTTCGGCAGCTTCGGCGAGGTGTTCGGCAGCGGTTTCGAGCTTGCCCTGACTGGTGTTGACCACGCAGTAGACCACATGGAACTCGGCGAGGCCGGCTGAGTCTTGTGCCGCGTCTCCGATCTCCTTGGCAATATGGAGATCCTCCTCCGCACCGATGAAGTCACCCATCATGGTGGCTTTCGTTCTGGCCTTCTTGTTGAGCGCCGAAACCTGGATCTGGGGACTGTCGACCCTCTCGCCGAACACCCGCATCTCGTCATAAGTAGCAAGTGACTCCTCCATCCGGCCGCCGAAGGCGAGCGCCTGGCCGAGACCCTCGTAGGCCTGCCCGGTCAAAGATGGATCGTTTCCGTTGGCGGAGAACTCGAGCGCGGCGCGGAAGTGGGTCTCGGCATCCGATGCGGCAAAAGCATTCAATGCGTGACCGCCGGCGGCGACCAGGTAGGGGACGGCGGCCGTCTCGTCGCCAGCCTCGGTGAAGTGGTGAGCGAGGTCGCTGACACGGTCTGGATGCGACTCCTCGAGAAGTTTGCCGACTTGGCGGTGCAGATCGCGACGCGTGCTGCCGAGCAGGGCGCTGTACGCCGTGTCGCGCGTGAGCGCATGCTTGAACGCAAACCGTCGGTCCGGTGCTGACCCGGCCTCGACGATCATTTCGCGCCTTTGCAGATCGCGAACGAGACCATCGATGTCCAGCACGGGATCAGAAAGGGCATCAAGCATGCCGACATCAAACTCGCGGCCTATGACGGATGCCGTCTGCAGCGCCCGCTTCGACTCCGGCTCGAGCTGATCGAGACGCGTCGTGAGAACTGCAGCGAGGTTGTCGGGCACATCGAGGTCCTGGATGTCTCGCGTCGAGATGAAGCTGCCCTTTTCGCGCACGACGATTCCCTGGTCGATGAGGGAGCGGACGACCTCCTCGACGAAAAATGGGTTGCCTTCTGCCTTGTCGAGGATCAAGTCACGCACCACCAGACTCAACCCCTCGACCTCGAGGAGGTTGGCGACCAGCTGCTGGGAATCGCTGCCTCCCAACGGCTTGAGCTCGACGGGTAGGTAGCGATGAGCGAACTCGCGGCCAGCGATCTCGTGAATGGTCCAAGATGGTTCCGACCGTCGCGGGCGGAAGAGCAACAACATCATGAGTGGCGCGATTTCGGTGACACCGAGCAACCGTTCGACGAGATCAATACTCGTCGGATCAGCCCAATGGAGATCCTCCATCACGAGAACAGTCGGCCTGGTATTTGCGAGTCCACTCACGTAGGCCGTGATGGCCTCGAACGTTCTCTCCTTGAGCACCGGTGGATCCAGGTAACCCAAGAGATCGGCGTCTTCCCCTTCGGCCTCAACGCCGACGAGAGCAGCGAGATAGGCGGAGTAAGACGCCGCGTCGTCCCCGAGGAGGTCACCCACTCGAGCCTTGATGTGCGAGTACCGCGAATCTTGGGCGACATCCTCGAGTTCGAAAAACGTCTCGATGAGACCGACGAATGGTCCGTACGGCATGGAGACGTCATAGGAGAATGCCTGGCCTTCGAGCCAGCGAAGGTCGGAGCCCTCGGCTGTGGCGCGAATCTCAGCCGCCAGACGAGTCTTGCCGAGTCCCGCCTCACCCATGATCGACGCGATTCGACCCCGTCCGGCGACAAGGTCCCCGACCGCGGTTTCGAGGGCATCCCGCTCCGCATCCCGGCCGACGAGCGGCGACTCGAGGCCGGCTATCCCTCGCAGCCGACCCCGCTGCCGGGCCCTTCCCAAGACTCGATAGGCCAAAGCCGGAAGGGACTTGCCCTTGATCTCGATCTCACCGACCGGTTCAAGGTCGAAGATGGGGGCGACGAGCCGATACGTTGGCTCGGCGATTTGGATGGTGTCGGTTTTTGCCGTTTGTTCCATCCGTGCCGCGACATTGGCGGCGTCCCCGAGGGCGGCGTACTCCCCGTAGAGATCAGATCCCACATCGCCGACGACGACAAGACCTGTGTTGATGCCAATACGGACACCAAACTCCAGGCCGTGGTCGGATGCGATTTGCTCAGCAAGCTCACGTGAGGATTCGAGGATCTCGAGAGCGGCGAGTACTGCTCTCTCCGGGTCATCTTCATGAGCGGTCGGTGCACCGAAATAGGCCAGGATGGCGTCGCCGAGAAGCCTGGCGACGGTTCCGTGGTACCGCTCCACCGGTGCGATGAACCGATCGAAAGCGGCACTCATCAAAGCGGACCAAGCCTCTGGATCGAGCTGCTCCGCAGCAGCCGTCGAACCCTGGACGTCGCAGAAGAGCATCGTGATCGTGCGCCGTTCACCGCTGCTCGCCGCGGCTCGCGACACAGACTCCTGAATCTGCGACGTGACCTCCTGGGCGGACATGCCGCCGTCGTCTGCCGTGGCGCCGGCCTCGAGCTCGTGGCCGCAATTGACGCAGAACCGGGCACCAGTGGGCAAAGCCGTTCCACAGTGGGGACAAGGGGACTCGAGCGAGTGCCCACAACTCATACAGAACCGAGCCCCCTGTGGGTTCTCGGTCTCGCAATTCGCGCAGATCAAGCCGGTCCCCTTCCGCGCTTCGGACGCGGAACGAGCCTACCCGCAGCGACCCGGCAGAACGTTAGGCCTCGACGCGAACTCCGCGCCAAAAGGCGACGCGATCCTTGATGTCGGCGGCTGCGGCAGAAGGATCCGGGTAGTACCAGGCGGCGCCGGAGTTGGTCTCTCCGTCGACCACGACGTCGTAATAGGAAGCCATACCCTTCCAAGCACAGCGGGTCTTGGCAGAGGAGTCCGCGAAGTACTCCTCATTGATCGAGTCCGGCGGAAAGTAGTGGTTGCCCTCCACGACGACCGTGTCGTCGCTATCCGCCAAGACGATTCCGTTCCACACAGCCTTCGGCATCAAAGCTCCTTGTCCTTTGGAGATCGGAACGCTCGGCGCCTCATTGCATTCCCGCTCAGACCGACCGCAACGTTCGCTCCGTCCCCACCTGAATCCGGACGGAGAAGCCACTGGTTACCCGGGAAAGCCCCTCGACACTTTCGATGGCAACGATCGGCCGGGTCCGACGCACGACCTCGTCGACTGGCATACCACTCGCCCAGCCTTGGAGACCTCCCTCTTCCAACCGGTCTACGTTGAACATCGAGAAGGCAATTCCCGCCGCCGCGGACTCGGCGAGGAGCACTGTCAGCCAATTGGTCAAGAGTTCGCCCAGTGTGTCCCCAGGAGCGACGAGAGGCCTCGAGTATGTCGGGGCAACACCATCGAGGTCGAAACACTGGTCGAAGATGGCATAGGCGGACCGCTCGAACAGGTCCGTCATGGTGTCACCCGTCACGTCGATCACCAGGGAGTTGCCGTCTTTGAAGACTTCGTGAGGTGTCACAGGACCCAGGGGATGAGGCGGTGTGTTATCCGGGATCGATATTCACGGTATCCGGGGTAGGCCTGCATCAGCATCTCCTCTTCGTGGCCCACCTTGGCAGCGAGGAACACGATGACGGCGAGCGAGATGAGCAGTGCCCACGGGTTGATCATCCCCAGTGCAAGCCCAACGGCAACGAGAATGACGCCGCCGTACATCGGATGGCGGACGAACCGGTACGGCCCGGTTTCGATCAGCTCCGCGCCCTCGGCGGGACGCGGGAACGGAGTGAGGTGACGTCCGATCAAAACTGCCGACCAGCCGATCAGAACCAGCCCGGCAGCGAGTGTCACCACCCCGACGATGCGGGCCAAACCCAAGGCAAGGCCCTCGCTCACGGATGGAGTCGCCACCAGGGCGAAAAAGTAGAGGGCGGCGAGCACGATCTGGGCGACGACCCAATATCCACCTCGAGCGGAGAAGGACTCCATACAACAAAGGTATCGGGTATCGGGCGTCAGGTGTCGGTCGTCGCCTTCCCGATACCCGAACCGGCAGAACTTGATACCATCATTATCAAGTTTCCTAGGAATGATGTGCTACAATTTACGTTGAAACTGGCATATGGACATCAATACCTTCACTCAACGATCGCAGCAGGCGGTTTTGACCGCTCGTGACATCGCGTCCGAACGCAGCCACCATTACATCGAACCGCAACATCTGCTCGAGGGCCTTCTCGCCCAGACCGACGGTCTCGTCTATCCGATCCTGGCCAAACTCGGAGTGCACGTGACCGAGGTTCGCACTCCCCTCGATGCCGCTCTGGACGCGATGCCCACCGTCTACGGAGCGACGGAGGTGTCCTTCTCCGCAGCGGCAATGGCCGATCTCGACGCCGCCGACGCTGAACGCCAGTCCCTCGGAGATGGGTACGTCTCCATCGAACACATCCTGATCGCGCTTTCGGAGTCCAGTTCCCCCGTCGGGGGGATCCTGCGGGACGCCGGTGTCGACAAGGCACACATCCTCGAGGCGCTCGTAGACGTGCGCGGATCCCAACGCGTTTCCAGCCAGAACCCCGAGGACACATACGCGCCGCTGGAGAAATTCGGTCGCGATCTCACCGAGATCGCCCGAAGGGGAAAGCTCGACCCGGTCATCGGACGCGACGAGGAGATTCGTCGCGTCATTCAAGTCCTGTCTCGCCGAACCAAGAACAACCCCGTCCTCATCGGTGAACCCGGCGTAGGCAAGACCGCGATTGCCGAAGGGCTCGCCTCGCGAATCGTCGATGGCGACGTTCCCGAGGGTCTCAAGAACAAGCGCCTGATCGCGCTGGACATGGGCGCGATGGTCGCAGGCGCCAAGTACCGCGGAGAATTCGAGGAGCGGCTCAAGGCGGTGCTCGACGAGATCAAGGCATCCGAGGGAAGGGTCATCACCTTCATCGACGAGATGCACACCATCGTGGGCGCCGGAGCGGCCGAAGGGTCGATGGATGCTTCGAACATGCTCAAGCCGATGCTCGCCCGTGGAGAGCTCCGCATGATCGGCGCCACCACCCCCGACGAGTACCGCAAGTACGTCGAAAAGGATGCGGCGCTGGAGCGCCGTTTCCAGGCTGTGTTGGTGGAGGCGCCGTCCGTGGAAGATGCAATCGGGATCCTTCGCGGGCTCAAGGAGCGCTACGAGGTACACCACGGTGTCCGCATCACCGACGCCTCTCTCGTCGCGGCGGCCGTCCTCTCGGACCGCTACATCACCGGTCGCCAGTTGCCGGACAAGGCCATCGACCTCATCGACGAGGCTGCTTCTCGGCTTCGCATCGAGATCGATTCGATGCCTGAGGAGATCGACGAGCTCGAGCGACGCAGGCGCCAGTTGGAGATCGAGAAGCAAGCTCTGCAGAACGAGACCGACTCTGCCTCGGCCGAACGGCTCACATCGATCGAAGAGGAACTCGCCAACCTCGGTGAACACCTCGACGCCCTGACCGCGCATTGGCAGTTGGAGAAGGACGCAATTGATGCCATCCGCGGCACGAAACAGCAGATCGAAGATGTCCGAGCGGATGGCGAACGCGCCGAACGGGGCGGTGACCTGCAGAGGGCCGCCGAGCTGCGCTACGGACGCCTCCCCGAGCTGGAGCAGAGCCTGGACTCCCAGCAAACCGCGCTGGCAGAACTCCAGTCCAACGTGAAGATGTTGACAGAAGAGGTCGACGACCAGGACGTTGCTGAAGTCGTCAGCAAGTGGACCGGAATCCCTGTGTCAAAGCTCATGGAGGGTGAGGTCGAGAAGCTCGTGCATCTCGAGGACCACCTCCACGATCGCGTTGTGGGCCAAGACGAAGCGGTGTCGGTGGTCGCCAACGCCATTCGCCGATCGAGAGCGGGATTGTCCGATCCGAACCGGCCCATCGGCTCTTTCTTGTTCCTCGGCCCGACGGGTGTCGGCAAGACGGAGCTGGCCCGAGCACTTGCTAGTTTCCTCTTCGACGACGAGCAGGCGATGGTCCGCATCGACATGTCGGAATACATGGAGAGGCATGCCGTCAGCCGCTTGATCGGTGCTCCCCCCGGCTACATCGGATATGACGAGGGCGGCCAGCTGACCGAGGCGGTGCGGCGCAGGCCCTACTCGGTGATCCTGCTCGATGAGGTCGAGAAGGCCCACCCCGACGTGTTCAACGCGCTATTGCAGCTCCTCGACGACGGCCGATTGACGGACGGCCAAGGTCGTACGGTCGACTTCACCAACACGGTCCTGATCATGACATCCAACTTGGGAAGTGAGTTCATCGACCCCGAGCTCCCCGAAGAGACGGTTGCCTCGCAGGTGATGGACCTCGTACGAAGCCATTTCCGTCCCGAGTTCCTGAACCGAGTGGACGATGTCATCGTCTTCCACCGGCTGTCGAGAGACGACCTGCGCCACATCGTCGACATCCAATTCGAACTGCTGCGCGGTCGCTTGACAGCGCGCCGCCTCGACATCGTGCTCACCGGTGACGCGAGGGACTGGTTGACGGAACAGGGCTACGACCCGACGTACGGGGCGCGACCACTCAAACGGCTTCTGCAGACGGCTGTGGCTGATCCCCTGGCGCTGCAGCTGCTCGAGGGGGCCTTCGGCGAGGGCGACACGGTGAAGGTGGGCGCCGGTCCAGACGGCCTCACGTTCGCGACTTGACCGTTCTTGCGTAAATGGCCGGCGCATAGCGCCGGCCATTTACGCAAGAACAGCGGGTGGAGACTCCTAGCCTCGCTCGCTGATGTCACGGACTCGGATCACCGGCCTTCTCCTCGTCGCTCTGGCAGCAGCGGCATGCACATCGGCGGACGATTCCGACATTCCGTCGACGACGTTCGCACCCCTCGCCTTGACGACCGCCACAACGGACGCGACAACAACCACTACCGCCGGGCTCCCGACGACAACAACATCGTCGACCACCACGACGACCTTGCCCCCCAACGAATGTGTCCCCGAACCGGTGTCCGGCTTCGACACCGAAGGTTTCTTCACCCAAGGATGCATCGTCCTGGGAGTCAGCGTTGTTGCCTCGTCCGAGGTCGATCCCGAAGCAGTACTGGGAGCAGCAGATCGACTCCACGGCGTGCTCGCCACTCGGCTCGAATATGCCGAGGAGTTGCGCAAAACGGGCGTCACGGTGGCGG
>JAUVPA010000154.1 GCA_030598905.1 Acidimicrobiia bacterium | reverse complement strand
TATGCACGCACGACGGGTGGACCTGCGTTGAACAGTCCCGGATGTTCTTCGGACGCCAAAGAAAACCAGGGGACGAACCTCTCCGGTTGATCGCTCAGCTCCTGACGAAGAGCCGCCAACTCGAGCCATCGCCACACCCCGACCTCGGTCGGGTCAGGCGAAGGCACTCCATCGAACGACGCCGTGAACAGCAGGTCGTGCTCCTTCTCGACCAAACCACTCGCCGGGTCCGCCGCTTCGTAGCGCAACACGCCGTACGGTTCGACGGCCGCCGAGATGCCCATCTCTTCTTCGAGACGCCTCCCCGCCGCGACGGCCGGGTCCTCTCCCGGCCGCGGGTGTGTGCAGCAGGTGTTGGCCCACAAACCGGAGAAGTGGTACTTGTCGTCGGATCGACGCTGCATGAGCATCCGCCCGAACCCGTCGTAGACAAACACCGACACGGCCAGATGCAGCACCCCAGGGGCCCGATGCGCCTCCAGCTTCGACATCGTCCCAACAGGTGCACCGTCGTCATCCACGAGAACGAGGTGGTCTTCGGTCACCACTCGATCCTAAGGCCGCCCTACCTTCTCACCATGAGGGACGGCACGGTGAAACACCTTTCGACACTGCACACGGTCCTCTTTCGCGCCACGAACGGTGTGTTGGGGAGACGCCTTGTGAACAACGACATGCTGCTGTTGACGACGACCGGACGCGCGTCGGGCAGGTCGCACACCGTCCCGCTCCTCTACCTCAGCGAAGGAGACACCCTCACTGTCATCGCCTCGTACGGAGGTCGGCCACATCATCCGGATTGGTTCGCCAACCTGGTCGCCGAACCGGCTGCGGTCGTCCAGCTTCGGGGATCTCGGCACCCGGTTGTTGCCCGAACGGCCAACGCCTCCGAGCGCGCAAAATGGTGGTCCCGCATCGAACGCGCCTACGCCGGATACACCAAATACCAGAGCCGCACCGACCGCGAGATTCCCGTGGTGTTCCTGGAACCCGCCCGCCCCTCGTGACCGTCTCATGATCATGCGTTTTGTCATCGCCGCTCTGATCGTGTTCGCCGCAGCCTGCGGAGAAGGAAGTGTTCCGTCCGAGTCCGCTGCAACAACGACGGTCGCCCCCGCCGTGATCCGTTATCCGGTCACCATCGACCAGACCGGCGGTTGCATGATGATGGGACCCAACTGCGTTCGTTATATCGTCGACGAGGCCGGAGCCGCAACCGTCTTCCGGCTGGGTCTCGAAGATCCCGAGCTCGTCGCTGTCACGACAATCGATCGTTCACTCATCGACGCCCTATCCACTGCCTTGCACGACACCGAGCTCGGTGCGCTTCGTTCTCGGTTGGGACCAGGCGAATGTATGGGTTGCGTCGACGGGATCGACACCACCGTCACGTTCACGGTTGATGGCGAGGCCATCTCGTTCAACAGCATCGACAAGGAGTTCGATCAATCTGAACCGGTCTTTGCCGCTCTGGCGTCCATCATCGAAGCAGCGGCGGTCGTCGACTTCCCGCTGATGCAACACAGGGACATCACAGTCGAACGCGACGCCTCGATCTACGCAGCTGTCGTCAAGCAACTCGTCGAGGTGGACGACGCGTTCGGCGGCCAGTCGACGTTTGCCACGGTGCTTGTGGTCGATCACACCGACGCCGGAGCCGGCAATTCGATGGGCGACCCGGCTTCCGATCGGCCCTTGACCGACCTCGAGCGCGCCGCCATCCTCGAAGCGCTCCCCGACCACGACGTCCAGTTCATCGCCGATCCCGATGGCTACCGCAAGGATCTGCAGCCCGTCATCGAGGGCAGTGTGATCCTCACGCTCGGCCCGATCCTCTTCGAGCCAACCGGAACCCTCGTCGACACTTCACTGTGGTGCGGCGGGCTCTGCGGGCAATGGCTCACCTATCGGATGGCACAGCAGGACTCTGATTGGGTCGTTGATGGCATCGAGGGTCCGATCGCCATGTCCTGAGGAAGCTCAGGGCCCAGCCACCGCCTACCTCCCGCGGGATTGGCAGACCACGACACGACGACAATCCGTAGCATGGGCAACCGCGGAGGTGCCCCGTGGCACAGATGCCAATCGAACTGATCCTCGCCAGGCATTGGGCCAGCTACATGGCGATCCCGATCTGGATCTACGGACCGGACGGCACTCTGGTGTTCTACAACGAGTCGGCCGAAGCGCTCCTAGCCCGATCCTTCGACGAAGAAGGCGAGATCAACGCCGACGAACTCGCCGAGCTCTTCGACACCACCAGCCTCGACGGTGAGCCGCTCGAAGCCGACGAACTGCCGATCGTCAGAGCGCTCGCTGAAAGGGTGCCAGCCCACCTCGGCCTCCGAATCAAGAGGAGCGATGGCAAATGGCTTGCGATCGAGGCCACGGCCTTCCCGATCGAAGGGCAGGGCGGCCGACACCTCGGAGCGATGTCAACTTTCTGGGAGATGTCTCCGCCTTGATGGTGACATTGCTCGGCACGAGAGGATCTGTCGGCAGAGCCGGGCCGGACACCGTGCGCTACGGCGGGGACACCTCATCGATCAGCGTTCTCGGGTCCCAAGGCACATGGCTGGTCCTCGACGCCGGATCCGGCCTTCTCCACTTGTCACCGTGGGTCCCTCCGGAAGTCGAACGAATCGACATCCTGCTGACCCACCTACACATGGATCACATCCAGGGCCTGGGTTTCTTCCCCCCGCTGCGCGACCCCGACATCGAAACGCACATATGGGGACCGGCGTCGACCACACAACGGCTCCAGGAGAGGCTGAGCCGATACCTCTCACCACCCCTCTTCCCGGTTCGGCTGCGCGATCTCCAGAACCTGTCCGTGCACGATGTCGCCACCGACACCTTCACGATCGGCGAGTTCGAGATCTCGTCCGACTTGATCTGCCACCCGGGACCCACACTCGGATTCCGCGTCGTCGAAGACGGCAAGTCGCTCGCCTATCTGCCGGACCACGAACCCGCGCTCGGCAGCATCGGCCTGCCGGGTGATCCCCGGTGGACGTCTGGATTCGATCTTCTCAACGGTGCCGACATCGCCATCCACGACGCCCAATACACGCCCGAGGAGTACGACGAGCGCCGCGGCTGGGGCCACAGCACTGTGGAGCATGCCGTTGCCCTCGCCACCCAGGCGGGTGTCGGGCGACTAGTGACCTTTCACCACGACCCGGAGCACAGCGACGACGAGATCGATCGCATGCTGGCGGCTGTGGACCACGGTTCGCTGGCCGTGATGCCCGGCCAAGCCGGCCTCGAACTGCGGCTGTAAGACGCGTCTGGCGTACGGCAGGCCCATATATGGGCCTGCCGTACGCCAGACGCGTCAGGAGAGGTCTTCGGCTTCCAGCTGCAGCTTGGCGATAGTTGTGTTTCGGACCGTCTCGGTGACCAGGCCGGACTCTGGGTCCGACGGCAGTTTCGCCTTGGGGAGGCGAAATGCGACGAGGGCACCCAGCAGGGCAACCAAACCACCCACCAGGATCGCTGCCTGGAAGCCGCGCAGAATTGCCTCGTCGTAGATCTCAGCTGCCTCGGCCTGAACCTCCGCCGGCGCAGCCTCCAACTCCGTCGCGATGCGATCGGTGTCGGCCTTGGTGAAGCCGTTCTCGAGGGCCGTCTCGACGTCCGCTTTGAGGTCGGCCGGCAGCGTCTCACTTTCCGCCGTGAGGTTGCTGATGGAGAGAAAGCCGACGGTGAGGATCACTGTTCCGATCACGGCGGTGCCCATCGCCATCCCCAGATTCTGGGCCGTTCCCTGCAATCCAGACGCCTCGCTTGCCTCTTTGGCCTCCACTCCACTCAGGATCATGTTGGGAAGCTGGCCTGCGATGAGACCAATCGCAATCCCGCCGATGAGCAAGCCGAGCGCCATGTCGGAGGCTTTCGTTGCGCCGTCGAGCGATCCGGCAAGAACGAAACCTCCCACGAACAACAGAGCCAACCCGGCGATGATGATGTACTTGGGATAGATCACGCGGCCCAAGCGCGGCGTAGCGACGGATGTCACCAGGACGCCGATCGAAAGCGGCAGCAAGGTCACGCCGGTCTGAAAAGCATCGAAGCCCAAAACAGTCTGCGTGAAGAGCGGGATCAGAAAGAGCAGGCCCGCCTGGGCGAACGTCTGGGTCGAGAGCACGGGCAGACCCGAACTGATCGCTCGATGACGGAAGACCGACGGGTGAACAAGACAGGGCTCACCCCGGGCTTCCTGCCGACGGATCCACCAGACGAACGCACCGATGAAAATCAGGCCGCTGATAACCATCGCCGCGACGAGAGGATCGAACCATCCGCGGCTTGCCGTCTGCAGGATTCCCAACACGAACAACCCGAGGCCGACAACGGACAGCACCACACCGACAACATCCAGCTTCGGCTTGGGAATCACTGCCGGGGCGTCGACGAGCAGGCCGGAGGACGCCAGCACGCCGAGGACGATCAGCGCCTCGACCCCGAAAGCGACCCGCCAGCTCAGCGAGGTGGTGATCCACCCGCCGATGAGAGGACCGAACGCCGCCCCCGCAGCAGCCACGCCGAACAGGACTCCGTATG